>NZ_VFOA01000001.1:3900000-4147780 GCF_006715865.1 Cellulomonas sp. SLBN-39
TTGCGCGCGAGCTCGGCCTCGTCGGCCTCCTCGGCACCCCGCGTCAGCAGGCGCAGGTACGGGGTGTGGGTCTCGGGCTCCACGGGCAGGTCGGGCGGTGCGCTCGAGGTCGCGCCGGCGGCCAGGGCGCGCTTGACCAGGCGGTCCTCGAGCGACTGGTACGCCTCGACGACGATCCGTCCGCCGACGGCGAGCGCCTCGACCGACGCGGGCAGCGCCCGCTCGAGCGCGGCCAGCTCGCCGTTGACCTCGATCCGCAGCGCCTGGAAGGTGCGCTTGGCGGGGTGCCCGCCGGTCTTGCGGGTCGCCGCCGGGATGCACGCGCGGACGAGGTCGACGAGCTCGCCCGTGCGCCGCCACGGGTCGGCGGCCCGACGGCGCACGACCTCGCGGGCGATGCGCGGGGCGAACCGCTCCTCGCCGTAGACCCGTAGCACGCGGGCGATGTCGCGCTCGTCGTAGGTGTTGAGCACGTCGGCGGCGGTCGGGCCGCGCGTGGGGTCCATCCGCATGTCGAGCGGGGCGTCCTGGGCGTAGGCGAACCCGCGCTCCGCCTCGTCGAGCTGCAGGGAGGAGACGCCGAGGTCCATCAGCACGCCCTGCACCGACGCGATGCCGAGGTCGTCGAGGACGTCCCGGATCTCGTCGTACACCGCGTGCACACCAGTGAAGCGGTCGCCGAAGACGGCCAGGCGCCGGCTCGCGAGCGCGAGGGCCTGCGGGTCACGGTCGATCCCGACGACGCGCACGTCCTCGAACGCGCGCAGCACGCCCTCGGTGTGGCCGCCCATGCCGAGCGTGGAGTCCACCATCACGGCACCGGGCGCGGCGAGCGCGGGGGCGAGCAGGTCGAGGCAGCGCTGGAGCAGGACGGGCGTGTGGCGGCCTGCCGCGTCGTCGTGCTGCTCCACCTGCGCCCCTCCCTCCTGCGTCGTGCGCCGGTCCGGCGCCTGCTGGTCCTCGTCGTGCTCGTCGTGCTCGTCGTGCGTCCCGGCCGTCCGGCCTGATCCCCCACCGACCCTCTGGCACCGGGGAAGTGCGCCAGAACGGACGGGGGGAGGTCGGGGCGGACGGGCGGGTGGTCAGAACGGGCCGTCGGGGAAGATCTCCTCGGTCGTGCCGGCGTAGCCGGCCTCCTGCTCGGCCAGGTAGGACTCCCAGGCGGGCAGGTCCCAGATCTCGACGCGGGTGCCGGTGCCGATGACGGCCACGTCCCGGTCGAGGCCGGCGTAGCGCCGCAGCAGCGGGGGGACCGTGATGCGCCCCTGCTTGTCCGGCACCTCGTCGCTCGCGCCCGAGAGGAACACCCGCAGGTAGTCCCGCGCCTGCTTGCTCGTCACGGGTGCGGTGCGCAGCCGGTCGTGCATGCGTCCGAACTCGTCCATCGGCAGCAGGAACAGGCAGCGCTCCTGGCCGCGCGTCATGACCAGCCCCGGTGCGAGCTGCGGGCGGAACTTGGCCGGGAGGATGAGCCGGCCCTTGTCGTCCAGGCGCGGTGTGTACGTCCCGAGGAACGGCGCGGACGAGCCGAAGGCGCCGGACTGCTCATGGCTCACCCCGCTCCTTCCTCGGGCCCCCTGACGGACCCCGTGCGCACGCGCCCCGGACCCGCGGGAGGGAGCTGAGGACCCCTCCGTCGCGCCCTGGCGGGCCCGTCCGGCGGAGCTCGCGGAGCGGCCCTCTCGACGGCCCGCTCCCACGCCCTTCCACGTGCCTCCACGGTACTCCACTTCCCTCCACATCCGCCGATCGGGAAACCGAAGTTCACCCGTTCTTGCAGCGTCGGTCCAGGTCAGAGCGGTGGAGTGAAGTGGAGGGGCCTTCGCGTCACAGCGCGTCACACCCCCGTGTCAGGAGGGGGCATAACAGGCCGTACGGGGGTGCGCCGGGAGGAACCGGGCACGCCTGCAGGAGGTTCGGTGAGGACGTCGTGAGCACTTCTCACCCGCCCCGCCCGGCGGTGGGGCGAAGTGGAGGAGCGGAGATCGCCGTGGCGGGGCGCGTCCTTGCGTACGCTCAGGGACAGTCGTCGGAGGAGTCGCACCATGCAGGCACTGCCGTCCCCCGACGAGCTCGACGAGCTCGTCTCCACCACCGTGCGCCTGCGCACCTCGATCGAGCAGGTGATCACCGGACGCCCCGCGCTGGTCCGCGTCGCGCTCGCCGTGCTGCTCGCCGAGGGCCACCTGCTGCTGGAGGACGTGCCCGGCGTCGGCAAGACGACCCTCGCCAAGGCGATCGCCCGCAGCATCGACGCCCCCGTGGGCAGGATCCAGTTCACGCCGGACCTGCTGCCGAGCGACCTGACGGGGGTGAACATCTTCCGCGCGCAGACGCACGAGTTCGAGTTCCGCCCCGGGCCCGTCTTCGCGCACGTCGTCATCGGCGACGAGATCAACCGGGCCTCGCCCAAGACGCAGTCGGCGCTGCTGGAGTGCATGCAGGAGGCGCAGGCCACCGTCGACGGCCGCACCTACCCCCTGCCGCGCCCCTTCCTCGTCGTCGCGACCCAGAACCCCGTCGAGATGGAGGGCACGTACCCGCTGCCCGAGGCGCAGCGGGACCGCTTCATGGCGCGCCTGACCGTCGGCTACCCGAGCGTCGAGTCCGAGCTGGAGATGCTCGAGCAGCAGGAGAGCTCCGACCCGCTCGACCGCGTGCGCCCCGTCACCGACGCCCCGCACGTCGCGCGCCTCATCGCGACGACCCGGCGCCTGTACGCCGCGCCCACCGTCAAGCGGTACGTGGTCGACCTCGTCGGCGCGACGCGCGAGGACCCCGGGCTGCGCCTGGGCGCCTCGCCCCGCGCGGCCATCCAGCTGCTGCGCGCCGCCAAGGCCCTCGCCGCCATGGACGGCCGCGACCACGTGCTGCCCGACGACGTGCAGGAGCTCGCCGTCGCCGTCCTCGCGCACCGCCTGCTGCCCAGCACCGAGACCCGCCTGTCGGGGCGCACCACGCAGGACGTCGTCACCGACGTCGTCGCCCGGGTGCCCCTCCCCCGCGCCGAGCAGCCCCGCCCCCGGCGGGCGCTCGGCTGATGAGCCTGCGCCCGACGCCGCGCGGCTGGGCCCTGCTGGCCGGCGCGGTCGTCACGTTCCAGCTCGGCGTGTGGCTCGGGTCGATCGACCTGGTCCGCATCGGCCTGCTGCTCACGGCCCTCGTGGTCACCGCCCTCCTCGTGGCGCTGCTGCGCGACCCCGCGCGCGGGCGGCGGCGCCTCGACGTCGTCCGCTCCGTCGCGCCGAACCCCGTGCACGCCGGCGAGGAGACGCAGGTCCGTGTGGAGGTGGTCGCGTCCGACGGCGCCGGTCGGGCCCGTCTCGCCGGGCTCCGGCTCGCCGAGCAGGCCGCGGTCGAGCTGTCCGGGGGGCGCCCGCTGCGCGCCCGCGTCGCGCGCACCCCCGACCGGGTGACGGTCCGCTACCCCGTGCGGGCCGCGCAGCGCGGACGGTGGCCGCTCGGGCCGCTCGTCGTCACGCGCACGGACGTCTTCGGCGTCGTGCGCGCACGTTCCACGCTCGGCGGCGAGTCCGAGGTCGCCGTCTGGCCCGCCGTCAGCGCGCTGCCCGCGCCGGCTGACGTGCTCGTCGGCGAGCCGGACCGGGTCGCGCTCGGCGCGCGCACCCCCTCGACCGACGACGCCAACCTGCGGGACTACCGGGAGGGCGACGACCTGCGCCGTGTGCACTGGCGCAGCTCCGCCCGACGCGGCGCCCTGCTGGTGCGGTCCGACGAGCGGGCCGGCCTGCGGCCGGTGTCCGTGCTCGTCGACCTGCCCGTGCGCAGCAGCGCCGCCGAGTGGACCGTCTCGATGGCCGCGTCGATGGCGCTGGCGATGCTCGACGGCGGGCACCGCGTCCGGCTCGTCGGGTCCGCCGTCGGCGCCCGCCCCCAGGACGGCCTCCGGGGCGGCGCGACACCGTTCCTGCACGCGACCGCCGGCACGGGGGCCCGCGCCGGGCTGCTCGACCTCACCGTCGACCTCGAGGCGCCCCGCACCCAGCAGGAGGCCGACGCCCGGCTGCTGGACGCCGCGCACCTGCTCGACACCAGCGACGCCGCCGGGCAGATCGTGCTCGCCGTCCTGGGCCCGGCGTCGCACGCGGCCCGTGGCGCGCTGGCCCACATCGGTGACGCCACGCAGGGCTGGGCCCTCGTGCGCGGCGACGCACGCGGGCTCGACGCGAACGAGGCGCACCACACCGCGCAGGCCCTGCGCCGCGCCGGGTGGCGGGTCGCCGCCGCCGAGGCGGGCGAGGACCCGGTCGCCTGCTGGCTGCGCCTGCTCGGGGCGGGGCGATGAACGCCGCCGCCGGCCCCGAGCGCGGGCTGCGCGCCGTCGCGGGCACCGTGCTGTGCGTCGCGGCCACCTGGGCGAGCCTGCTCGCCCTGGGCGGGCTCGTCGAGGGCAGCCGCTGGTACACGGTCGCGTGCACCGCGGTGCTCGTCGTCGCGACGTCCACCGCTCTCGCGCGAGCCGTGTCCCGCACGTGGTGGCTGCCCACGCTGGTGGGCGGCCTGGTCGCCGCTGTCGGCCTCGTGCTGCGCTACGGCTCCCCGCCCGGACGCCCGCAGTTCGTGCCCGACCTCGACGCGGTCGCCCGCGCGTGGGACGTCGCCCGCGAGGGGGTGCGGGTCGTCAACGACTCGTACGTGCCGATGCCCGACGTGCGGCCGGGCGAGATGCTCCTCGTCCTCGGCGCGGTCGGCGTGGTGCTGCTCGTCGACGCGGCCGTGCTGGCCGTGCGCGTCCCGGCGCTGGCCGGCGTCGCGCTGCTCGCGCTGTGGGTGCCGGCGGTCCTGCTCGGGTTCCCCGCGGGCGCGCTGCCCCTGGCGCTGACCGGCCTGGCGTACCTCGCCCTCCTCGCGTTCGGCGCGGCGCCGCAGCACGCCCGGGCCGGTCGCACCCGCCGCGCCGGGGCGGCCGCCGGCGCCGGTGCCGCGCTCGTCGCCCTCGCCCTCGTCGCCGGCCCGCCCCTGATGAGCGTGCCGGGCTGGGCGTCGATGGCCCTGCCGCGGTTCGGCGAGGGGCCCGTGGGCCCCCTCGAGCTGAGCAGCGAGCTCGACCTGCGCGACAGCCTCGGCCAGCGCTCGTCGCAGGTCGTGCTGCGCTACACCGTCACCGCGTCCGAGGACGAGGCCGCCGGCACCGCGGACGAGGGCTCCGTCAGCCTCAGCACCCCCGCCTCGGGGGACCCCGTCGCGAACGCGCGCCTCGTAGGCCCCCTGCGGGCGTTCACGCTCACGACCTTCGACGGCCGGACCTGGGAGCGGACCGAGACGGACGACCTCGCCGGCTGGGACCCCGCCGGCCTCCTCGCCTCCGACCCCGCCCTGCGGGGCCTGCCGCCCGACCCCGCCGCGGGGACGCTCGCCACCGTCGAGGTGCAGGTCGGCGCGCTGAGCGAGCAGCGGCTGCCCGTGACGACCTTCCCGCGCACGCTCGACGCCGCCGAGGACTGGCAGTACGACGCCGTGCGCGACGAGGTCGTGTCCGACGACCCCACCCGTGACGGCGAGCGCTACTCGATGGTCGTGCAGGTGCCCGACCTGACGGCCGACCAGCTGCGGGCCGCGGTGCCGGGCTCCCCGCCGCAGGCCGAGCTCTACACGGCCGTTCCTGCCACGACGAACGCCGACGACGTCGCCCGCACCGCGCGCGAGGTCACCGCCGAGGCGACGACGCCGTACGAGCAGGCGCTCGCGCTGCAGACCTGGTTCCGCTCGGCGACCAACTTCGTGTACGACACCCGGGTCCCGCCGGCCCGTTCGCAGGACGCCGTGTGGGACTTCCTGCAGACCCGGCGCGGGTACTGCGTGCAGTTCTCGACGGCGATGACGATGATGGCCCGGAGCCTGGACATCCCGGCCCGGGTCGCCGTGGGCTTCCTGCCCGGCGAAGCCGACGACGAGGGTGGCTACGTCGTCACCGGCCGTCTCGCGCACGCCTGGCCCGAGCTGTACTTCGACGGCCTCGGATGGGTGCGGTTCGAGCCGACCCCCGCGTCGCAGACCGGCCCGCCGCCCGTGTGGGCGAACCCGTTCACGGGGGCGACCGCCCCGGCGAGCGTGCCCGACGAGGTGGACCGTGACCAGGCGGCCCCGGTGCCGAGCGCGTCGAGCACGGCACCGGTGGCCGGCGGCCCGTCGGGCTCCGGTGAGGACGTGTCCTGGCTGGTGGTCGCGCTCGGGACGGGAGTCGGGCTGGTGCTGCTGGCCGCCGCGGCCGGCACCGGCGTGCTGATCGCGCGGCGGGCACGCGTGCAGTCCTACCTCACGCCGGAGCGGGCGTGGGCGACGCTGCGTCGGCGGCTCGCCCGACGCGGGATCACCTGGTCGGACGCGACCACCGCCCGCACGGCGGCCCTGCGGCTGGAGGACGAGATCGGGCGGCGCGCGTCGGACGTCACCGCCGCCGACGCCGCACGGGCGGCGTTGGCGTCGCTGCTCGCCGCGGTGGAGTCGCAGCGCTACGCGCCGCACGGCCCTGCGCGCGGGGCCCACGGCGTCGCGAGCCCCGGGACAGGTCAGCGGTCCGCCACCCGCGAGACGAGCCAGGCCGGGGGTACCGACGAGCTCGCCGGCTGGGTCGAGACGATCCGCCTGGCGTGCAGCCGACCGGTCAGCGACCGCCCTCGTGCCGACGCCGGTCCCAGCGCTCCTCCAGCCGGGCCATGAACCCGGGGCGGCGAGCGGCGGACGGGCGAGCCGTCCGGACCGACCCGTCGGGCTGCACCGTCCCCGTGGGCCCAGAGCGACCGGCGGAGCGTGGCGCGGCGAACGCGTAGGCGACCGCGGCGAACATCACGACGAAGCCGATGGCTCCCAGCCACGGCCTCGTGGTCGCCGCGCCGACGACCAGCAGCAGCAGGCCGACGGCGACACCGGCGCCGGCCACGACGAACCGCGTCACGGGGCGGCGACCGCCCCGATGGGTGAGCGTGTTCGCGAGCCGAGGGTCGTCGGAGGCCAGCTGGCGCTCCATCTGCTCCAGCACGCGCTGCTCGTACTCGGAGAGTGGCATCCCGACCCCCGTCAACTCCTGTGGACTGTTGGCGTTCAGGATAGATCGGCGCACGGGATGGTGGTAGTCGAGCGTCCTTCTCGTCCCGCCGCGGAGCGGGTGGAACTGCGGCGGGCCACGTCCCGGCCGCCGTCGGGCCCCGCCGGCTCCCCGTGGGGTGCCGGCGGCGACGCCGGGCGCACCGGGCGGGGGTCGCGGCCCAGCGCGAGGTCGTGCAGCCGGCGCCCCCCGGGCGCCCCCAGCCGACGCTGCAGGTCCGCCAGCGGCGCGTCGGCGACGTCCCCCACCGTGAGGTACCCGGCGGCCGCCAGCGGGCCGAGCACGCGCGCCGGCACGCCCGGCAGGTCCGCGAGCAGCCGGGGGCGCAGGAAGTCGGCCCCCGCGGACCGCGGCACGAGCACCACGCCGTCGGGAGCCGCCTCGACCGACGCGAGCTCGGCGACGCACTTGGACGCCGCGACACCGATCCCGCAGGTGAGCCCGGCGCGCAGCCGCAACCGCTCGCGGACCACCCCCGCGATCCACGTGGGCCGACCCAGGCGGTGCCGGGCGCCCGAGACGTCGAGGAACGCACCGCCGTCCCCGGTCGGCTCGACGAGGGCCGTGACGTCGAGCAGCACCCGCCGCACGACGTCCGCGACGTCAGCCCCACTGCCGTCACCCACCCGCACCGTCCGCACGTGCAGGACGTGGCAGCCGTTCTCGTCCCGCGGGCCGAGGCCGCGAGAACGCCCGCCGGACCAGGACGCGAGGCGGGTGGTCGCGGTGGGGGTGGTGGTCGCCGCGGCGGACGGCGCCCGGCGCGTGACGAGGGCGGTCATCCCGCCGCCCTCCGGCCGGCACCGACGGCGGGGCCGACGCCGGGCGCGCACCCCAGCGCGGCACGCACCGCGTCGACGAAGTCCTCCGCGGCGCACAGGGTCCGCTCCGCACGCTCGGCCGACACCGCGTCGAACCGGCCCGCGTCGACCGCCGACCGCAGGCCCGCCGACGCGGCGAAGTACGCCGTCTGCGAGGCGAGCTCGGGCGCGACGACGTCGAGCATGCCCCACACGGTGCGCGGCGCACCACGGCGCGACGGCCGGCCGCGCTCCGCGACGAGCGCCGCACCCGCGCGCAGGGCCGCCAGGTGCGCGTGCCCGAACGTCTCCCACGGCTCGCCCGAGAACTGGGCGGCCAGCAGCTCGGCGTCGGCACGTGCCAGCTGCTCCGCGGTCCGGGGCCCGAGCCCTCGCTCCCGCAGCACGACCGCCTCGACCACCATCACGCCACCTCCACCCTCCGTACCGCCCGGACCACCATGGTCGAACACCTGTTCGAACCCGTCAACCCCGGGCCCGCACCACGAGGCCCCGCAGGTTCCGTACCGTGTGCCGGTGCCCTCCCGCCGACGCGCCCCATCGTCACGCCGACCACCCACACCCGCGGCGCCGCCGTGGCCGCAGGGGCCGGTGGAGGTCGCGACCGGCACGGCGGAGGTCGTCGTCGACCCCGCGCGGCCCCGGTCGGCGACGCTGCTGGTCAACGGCGTGCCGAGCTCCTACGTCGACCTCGACGACCCGGGGCGGCTCGACTTCGAGTACATGCAGCAGATGGCGGCGGTGGTCGACGCGCTCGTCGACCAGGACGACGCCGGCGCGACGGCGGCACCGGGCCCGGACGTGGTGCACCTCGGCGCGGGTGCGTGCGCGCTCGCGCGCGCCGTCGGGCACCGGCACCCCGCGGCCCGGCAGGTGGCGGTCGAGCTCGACGGGCGCCTGGCCGAGCTGGTGCGGGCCTGGTTCGCGCTCCCCCGCGCGCCCCGGCTGCGGATCCGCGAGGGCGACGCCCGCACCGTGCTGGCGGGCATGCGGACCGCGAGCGCCGACGTCGTGGTGCGGGACGTGTTCGCCGGCGACCGCACGCCGGAGCACGTCACGACGGCGGGCTTCGTGGCGGACGTGGCCCGGGTGCTGCGTCCGGGCGGGGTGTACCTGGCCAACTGCGCCGACCGCCCCCCGCTGGCGCTGGCACGCGCGGAGGCCGCGACAGTCGCCACCGCGTTTGCGCACGTCGCGCTCGTGGCCGAGCCGGCGCAGCTGCGCGGGCGCCGCTACGGCAACATCGTGCTCGTCGGCACCGACGACCCCGGGCTCCTCGACGACGCGGGCCTGGCCCGGACGCTGCGCACGCTGCCCGTGCCCGCACGGATGCTGACGGGCGCCGAGCTCGCGGCCTTCGTCGCGGACGCCCCCGTGCGCGAGGACCCCGCCGACCCGCCGACGGCCGGGGCGTCAGAGACCTGACGTCCCGGCCGACGGCCGGCGCCGCTCAGGACGCGCCGCTCAGAGCGGACGCACCTGCTCCGCCTGGGGACCCTTCGGGCCCTGACCCACCTCGAACTCGACGCGCTGCCCCTCGTCGAGGCTGCGGTAGCCCTGCGCGTCGATCGCCGAGTAGTGCACGAAGACGTCGGGACCGCCGCCGTCCTGCGCGATGAAGCCGAAGCCCTTCTCGGCGTTGAACCACTTGACCGAGCCCTGTGCCATGTCCGTCCCTCGCTCGCCGCGACCGGGCACCTCGCCCGGCCGTCGTCGCTGCGCCGAGGCACGCCGGGGATGCGGGTCTGCCCCGCCCACCGCCCACGACGCGCGTGCCGACGGCACGCGCCGCGCCGCTGCGACGCCCGGAATCCTCGCACGGGAACGTGATCTGCGCCACGGCTGGTGGACCGGTGTCCCGGACCGGCGTCCGGGACACCGGTCCCGCGGCGGCGCGGACCGCGTCAGGAGCCGGGCGCCCCGCCGTCGTCGTCGGCCTGCTCGGCGAGGAAGCGCTCGAGCTCGGCGCCGATCTCGTCGGCCGTGGGCAGGTCCGTCGCACTGGCCAGGAGGCTGGTGCGACCGGCGCTGCGGGTGAACGCGTCGTACTGCTCCTCGAGCGCCTGGACCACGGCCGCGACCTCGCTCGACCCCGTCACCTGCCGCTCCACCTCCAGCAGCGTCTCCTGCGCGGCCGGCTCGAGCGCCGCCAGCCGCAGGTCCAGGCCCGTCGCGCGCTCGACCTGCCGCAGGCCCTCCAGGCCGGCCGCGGGGTACTGCGACTGCGCGAGGTAGTGCGGCACGTGCACCGCGAAGCCGATCGCGTCGTGCCCCTCCTCGCCGAGCCGCAGCTCGAGCAGGGCGGCCGCGCTCGCCGGGACCTGCACGGTGCCGAAGAACGACGTGTGGTCGGCCACGAGCTCGGCCCGCGTGGCGTGCGCGGTGACCGACGTCGGCCGCGTGTGCGGCACACCCATGGGCACCCCGTGCAGCCCGACGACGAGCGGCACGTCGAAGCGCTCGACGAGCTGGCGCACCGCCGCGACCCAGCGCTCCCACTGCACGTCCGGCTCGGCGCCGTGCAGCAGCAGGAACGGCGTGCCGTCGCCGTCCTCGAGCAGGTCGACGGCCAGCTCCGGCGCCTCGTAGTCCGTCCACCGCGTCGAGTCGAACGTGATGGTCGGGCGCCGGGAGCGGTAGTCCACCAGCTGGTCGACGTCGAACGTCGCCAGGCGCTGCGACGGGGACGTGCCCACCAGGTGCTCGACCGCCACCTGCCCGGCACCGCCCGCGTCGACGAACCCGCGCACGGCGTGCACGAGCACAGGTCCGGGACCGCCGGCGGCCCGCGCGCTCACGCGCTCGGCCACACCTGCGTCCACGTCGTAGAGGCTGCGAGGATCCAGCATGTCGCTCCGTTCGCCGTCGTCGTGCTCGCTGCAACGCGGCGGAGGGCCCCCGTCTTCCCGGGCGGGGCGTGCGGGACGTCACCCCGCACGCCCGGCGTCAGCGCGACGGGAGCCGGACGACCTCGACGAAGAACTCGTCGATCTGGCGGACCACGTCGATGAACCGGTCGAAGTCCACGGGCTTGGTGACGTACGCGTTCGCGTGCAGGGAGTAGCTGCGGACCACGTCCTCCTCCGCCTCCGACGTCGTCAGCACGACGACGGGGATGGCCCGCAGCCGCTCGTCGGACTTCATGGCCTCGAGGACCTCGCGCCCGTCCATGCGGGGCAGGTTGAGGTCGAGGAGGACCAGGTCCGGGGTCGGGGCGTCGGCGTGCTCGCCCTGCTTGCGCAGGAACTCCAGCGCAGCGACGCCGTCCTGCACGACCGACAGACGGTTGCGGACCTTGTTGTGCTCGAACGCCTCGCGGGTCATGAGCACGTCGCCCGGGTCGTCCTCCACGAGGAGGACGTCGATGATCTTCTGGCCGTCCACTACTGCTCCGTCCCACCGGCGTCGGGCCGGTCGTCGTCCGGGACCGGCAGCAGCAGGCGCACGGTCGTGCCCTCGCCGTCGGTCTCGGGGATCCAGATGCGACCGCCGTGGAACTCGACGATCTTCTTGCACAGCGCCAGGCCGATCCCGGTGCCCTCGTACAGGTCCTTGGGGTGCAGGCGCTGGAAGATGACGAAGACCCGCTCGGCGTACTGCGGGTCGATGCCGATGCCGTTGTCGCGGCAGTCGACCTCCCAGCCCTCGTCGACCCGCCGGGCGCCGACGTGCACGTGCGGTGCACGGTCCGGGTGGCGGAACTTCACGGCGTTGCCGACGAGGTTCTGGAAGAGCTGGACGAGCAGGGCCTCCTCGCCCCGCACGGTCGGGAGCGGGTCGTGGGTGACCACCGCGCCGGTCTCCTCGATGCGCGCGCCGAGCTGGTCGACCGCGCGGTCGAGGGCCGCGCCGAGGTCGACGTCGACGACCTCGCCGCCGACGCGCCCCACCCGCGAGAAGCCCAGCAGGTCCTGGATGAGCCGCTGCATGCGCTTGGCACCGTCGACGGCGAAGTCGATGTACTGGTCGGCGCGCTCGTCGAGCTGGCCGCCGTACCGCTTCTGCAGCAGCTGGGTGAACGAGGCGACCTTGCGCAGCGGCTCCTGCAGGTCGTGCGACGCGACGTACGCGAACTGCTCGAGGTCCCGGTTGGAGCGCCGCAGCTCCTCGGCCTGCTCCGCGAGCCGGTCGTGCGCCGCCTCGACCTGCGCGCGGGAGACCCGCAGCGCGTCGAGCTGGTCGACCAGGGTGCGGCGCATGTGCTCCACGTCGCCCGCGAGGGCACGCAGCTCCCCCGGCCCGTCGACGTCCACGACGTGGCTGAGGTCGCCGCGCGCCACGGCGCGGCTGGCGCCGCCGAGCTCCGCGACCGGGGCCAGCACCCACCGGCGCAGCGCGAGCCAGAGGGTGATGCCCGCCGCGGCGGCCGCGACGACCAGCAGCGCCACGATCGTCGCCGACAGGGCCGTCCACCTCTGGAGCTCCTCCATCGCGGCGAGCCGGTCTGCCCGGAGCTGGGCGAGGTAGGACTCGATCGGTGCGCGGGCCTCGTCGAAGAGCACACGGCCGGCCTCGATGTCTTCCGGAGCCACCGACGTGGTGCCGTCGGCCCGGACCTGGGCGACGAGAGGGTCGGCGAACTGCGCGCGCCAGGTGGTCGCCGCGTCGGCCGCCGCCCGGGCGTACGAGACGAGGTCCGCGTCGGCGTCGGCGGCCTCCAGCCGCTCGGCCAGGACCTGGAAGTCCTGCTCGGACGTCGTCGCCCGCTCGTACGGCTCCAGCGTGACCTCGTCGCCGGTGAGCGCGAAGCCGCGGACCGCGGTCTCGGCGTCGACGAGCTGGACGTAGGCGGTGTCGGCATCGGAGATCGCGTCGAAGTACACCTCGGTGACGACCCGCTGCAGCTCGACCTGCCGGGCGAACACGAGACCGGCCACGACGACGACCACGCCGAGCACCGCCGACGCGGCCGCGAGCAGCAGGGTCAGCCGACGACGCAGCGTGGACCGCGGGCGCGGTGCAGCGCTCACGGGGCCCACCCCAGGAGCACGACGGCCGTGTCGTCGACGAGGTCGCCGCCGTGCCGCTGCCGGACCTCGGCCAGGAGCCGCCCCAGGAGCGGGTCGTCGCCGTCGGGCGCCGCGTCGTCGAGGGTCACGGGCGGCGTCAGGGTGGCGTCGGACACGGCGCGCAGGCCGTCCTTGCCGAGCCGCGCGCCGCCGTCGCCGACCGTCGCCTCGAGGACCCCGTCGGTGTACAGCAGGACCCGCCACCGGGCGCCGAGCTCGAGGCGGGCCGGCGGCCACCCACCGCCCACGGGGATGCCGAGGGCCCGCCCGCGCGCGCCGGCGGGCAGCAGCGTCGCGGGCGGCCCCACGAGCAGGGGAACGGGGTGCCCCGCGAGGTACAGGTCCGCGGTGCGCCGGTCGGGCGCGACGGCCAGCATCGAGACCGTGGTGAAGACCTCGGGCCGGGCGCGCTCGGCCACGAGGACGCGTTCGAGCAGGCCGAGGACCTCGTCGGTGGGGACGTCGGCGAGCACGAGGGTCCGCCAGGCGGTGCGGAGGGTGGCCCCCAGCGCCGCCTCGTCGGGCCCGTGGCCGCAGACGTCGCCGACCATCGCCAGGACGGTGCCGTCGGGTCGTTCGACGACGTCGTAGAAGTCGCCGCCGAGCAGGCCCTCGCGGCCCGCGCGGTAGGCGACCCGCACCTCGAGCCCGGTGTCGTTGAGCACGGGGCGGGGCAGCAGGGCGCGCTCCAGCCGGTTCGTCTCGGCGGCGCGGACCAGGCTGCGGTACAGCGCGCGGTCGGTGTCCTCGAGCCGGCGGCGCTGCACGGCGTAGCGCACCGAGCGGGCGATCGCCTCGCCGTCGACGTCACCCTTGACGAGGTAGTCCTGCGCCCCCGCGGCGACGGCGTCGAGCCCGGCGCCGGCGTCCGTCAGGCCGGTGAGGACGACGACCGGAGGGCTGCCCGCCGTCAGGAGCCGCTCGAGGGCGCCGAGGCCGGTGGCGTCGGGCAGGCCGAGGTCGAGCAGCACGCAGTCGGCGTCGAGCTGCGTCACGGCCTCGTCGAGCGAGCGCACCCGCACGAGGGCGCCGTCGAGCCCGACGTCGCGCAGGTGCTCCGCCACGAGCAGCGCGTCGCCGTCGTCGTCCTCGACGAGCAGGACGCGCAGCGCTGGTCCGGTGCCGGGGTGCACGGGTCCGCGCACGGGGTCCGACGTGGCCGCCGAGGTGTCCACGACCGTCCTTCCGCTCGGGGGTGGCACGACTCTAGGGCCTGCGTCGGGGTGCCGCGGTCCCTGGTCGCGCGCCTGCGGGCCGCGCGTGCACCCGTGCGGCGGCGCCGTCGTCGCCGGGGGGACGCGGCGGGGCGGATAATGGACGGCCGCCGCGCGGGCGCACCCCGAGGGGTCCGGCCCGGCGGCGTTCGAGCGACGGTCGTGGACGGGAGACGTGCCGGTGACGGGCAGTGACGACGGTCTGGCCGACGAGCAGAAGGTCGTGGACCGGTTGTACGGGCGCCTCGACGCGCTGCGGGCGCACACCCGGGGCCGGCTGACGGCGGTCCGCCGGGAGGGTCCGTCCGGCTCGCCGCAGAACCGGTCCGAGCGGGACGCGTTCGCCACCCTCTACGAGGACCGGCTCGCCCAGCTCGAGGCGGTCGAGGAGCGGCTGACGTTCGGCCGCCTGGACCTCACGGACGGGGAGCGGCGCTACGTCGGGCGCATCGGGCTGACCGACGAGGACCAGTCGCCGCTGCTGACGGACTGGCGTGCGCCTGCCGCGCAGGCGTTCTACCGGGCCACCGCCGCGCGGCCCGACGGCGTCGTGCGCCGCCGCCACCTGGTGACGAGCGGCCGGTCGGTGACCGGCGTGGAGGACGAGGTCCTCGACCTCGACGCGCTGGCCGCCCAGGGCGTCGACCCCGCGGACCTGTCCGGCCTGTCGGGCGAGGGCGCCCTGCTGGCGGCGCTGGCGGCGGGGCGCACGGGGCGCATGGGCGACATCGTCGCGACCATCCAGGCCGAGCAGGACGCCATCATCCGGTCCGAGCTCGCGGGCACCCTCGTGGTGCAGGGCGGGCCGGGCACGGGCAAGACGGCCGTCGCCCTCCACCGGGCCGCCTACCTGCTGTACGCGCACCGGCGCCTGCTCGAGCGCTCCGGTGTGCTGCTCGTCGGCCCGTCGCGCACGTTCCTGCGGTACATCGACCAGGTCCTGCCCTCGCTGGGCGAGACGGGCGTGGTCACCGCCACCGTCGCCGACCTCGTGCCGGGCGTGGAGGCGCGCGGGTCCGAGGCGGACGCGGTCGCCGAGATCAAGGGTCGGGCGCTGATGGCCAAGGTCGTGGCCCGCGCGGTCCGCCAGCGCCAGCGCGTGCCCGCGGCTCCGGTCGAGGTGCGGGTCGACGGCATCACCGTGGTCGTGCGCCCGCAGGACGTGGCGTCGGCGATCGCGCGCACCCGCCGGCACCACAAGCCGCACAACGAGGCCCGGGTCTCGTTCGTGCGCGACATGCTCGGTCGCCTCGCGCAGCAGTACGTCGAGCAGCTCAGCTGGGACGTCGCCCCCGAGGACCGCGCGGAGGTGCTGGAGGACCTGCGCACGACCCGCGAGGTGCGGGTCGCGCTGAACCTCGCGTGGATGCCGATCACCCCGCAGAAGCTCGTCGCGGACCTGTGGGCCAAGCCGCACCGTCTCGAGGCCGCGGCGCCGGAGCTCACCCCCGCCGAACGCCGGCTGCTGGCCCGCCCGGCCGACGCCCCGTGGACGCCCGCCGACGTCCCCCTCCTCGACGAGGCCGCCGAGCTGCTCGGCGAGGACGACCAGGCCGCCCGTGCGCAGGCCCGGGCCGACGCCGAGCGCCGCTCGCAGGAGCTGGCCTACGCCCGGGACGTGCTGCGATCGACGGGTGCCGGCGACATGGTCTCGGCCGAGGTGCTCGCCGACCGGTTCTCCGGCGGGGGTTCGGGGCTGACGACCGCCGAGCGCGCCGCCGCGGACCGGTCGTGGACGTACGGCCACGTGGTGGTCGACGAGGCGCAGGAGCTCTCGGCGATGGCCTGGCGCGCGCTGCTGCGCCGGGTGCCGACCCGCTCCATGACGGTCGTCGGCGACGTCGCGCAGACGTCGACGCGGGCCGGCGCGCACGACTGGGGCAGCATGCTCGACCCGGTGCTGCGCACCGACTGGCGGCTGGCCGAGCTCACGGTGAACTACCGGACGCCGGCGGCGGTCGCCGACGCGGCCCGTGCGGTCGCGGTCGCGGCGGGCCTGCCCGTCAGCCGGCTGACGTCCGCGCGCGACGTGCCCGACGCGCTCGTGGTCGACCACGTCCCGGACCCGGCCGGGCTCGTGGAGGCCGCCGCGGCCGCCGCGGACGACCTCGCCGCACGGGTGCGCGACGCCCGCGGCGGGGGGCGTGCCGCGCTGGTCGCCTCCGCCGCCCGGGTTCCGGCCCTGCGGGACGCGCTGGCCCGCCGCGGCCGTCAGGTGCCCGGCCGGGGCGCCCTCACCGACCTCGAGGTGCCGCTCGTGGTGCTCACGCCGCTGCAGGCCAAGGGGCTGGAGTTCGACGCGGTCGTGCTCGTCGAGCCGGCCGAGGTGCTCGAGGGCTCCGCCGGCGACCTGTTCGTGGCGATGACCCGACCGACGGGGGTGCTGCACGTCGTGCACAGCCGGGCCCTGCCCGACGGGATGCCCGGCTGAGCACGGGCCGTCCGCGGACCGGGACGGCTTTGGTCCACCCGCCGGACGCGGAGCACGATGGGCCCGTGCCCACCGCGCTGCTGCTCGAGAACCTCCACCCGCAGGCCCGAACGATCCTCGAGGCCGCCGGGTTCGACGTGATCACCCGCACGGGTGCCCTCGACGAGCCCGAGCTGGTCGAGGCGCTGTCCGGGGTGCAGGTGCTGGGCATCCGGTCCAAGACGCAGGTGACGGCGGCCGCGCTCGCCGCGGCCCCAGACCTGGAGGTCGTCGGCGCGTTCTGCATCGGCACCAACCAGGTCGACCTGCAGGCCGCCGCCGAGCGGGGCATCGCGGTCTTCAACGCACCGTTCTCGAACACCCGCTCGGTCGTGGAGATCGCGATCGCGGACATCATCGCCCTGACCCGACGCCTGACGGTGCTGGACAAGGAGATGCACGACGGCGTGTGGAACAAGTCCGCGACGGGCGCGCACGAGGTCCGGGGCCGCACGCTCGGCATCGTCGGGTACGGCAACATCGGCACGCAGCTGTCGGTGCTCGCCGAGAACCTCGGCATGTCGGTCGTGTTCTACGACACCGCCGAGAAGCTCGCGCTCGGCAACGCGCGGCGCATGGAGACCCTCGACGAGCTCCTCGAGACCGCGGACGTCGTCACGCTGCACGTCGACGGGCGCTCCGGCAACGCCGGGATGTTCGGCGCCAAGCAGCTCGCGCGCATGCGCCCCGGGGCGATCTTCCTCAACCTCTCGCGCGGCTTCGTCGTGGACTACGCGGCCCTGCGCGACGCCGTCGTCTCGGGCCACGTGGCCGGCGCGGCCGTCGACGTGTTCCCCGACGAGCCCAAGCGCAAGGGCGACCCGTTCGAGTCCGAGCTGCGCGGCCTGCCCAACGTGATCCTGTCCCCGCACACGGGCGGCTCGACCGAGGAGGCGCAGGAGGCGATCGGCCGGTTCGTGGCCAACAAGATCCGCGACCACCTCGCGACCGGCTCGACGAACCTGTCGGTGAACCTGCCGAACCTGGCTCTCGACCAGCGGCCCGAGTGGCACCGGCTGGCCTACCTGCACCGCAACGTGCCGGGCGTGCTGGCGAAGATCAACGCCACGCTCGCCGAGCACGGCGTCAACATCGAGGGCCAGCTCCTGGCCACGCGTGGCGAGCTCGGCTACGTCGTCACGGACGTCGGCTCGGCCGTGGCCCCGGCCGTCGTGGACGCCCTCGCCGCGCAGCCCGAGTCGCTGCGCCTGCGCCTGCTGTCCTGACGGCCGGGCCGCACGGCCCGGTCAGGCGGAGCCGGACTTGCGCTGGAACCGTCGCTGCACCGGTCCCGCGGTCTCCGACCCGTGGACCCCGCCCGTCTTGCGCGACCCGTCCGCCGTCGGGTGACCGACGGCCTTCTTGCGCTCCAGGGCCTCCCGGAAGCGCGCCTTCGCGTCCTCGCTGACCGCTTCCGGCTTGTCGTCTGCCATGGGTTCCTCCGCTCCGTTCGGCGCCGGACGGCGCCTGTCCAGCGTGGACGACCCTACGTCGACGCGCCACACCATTGCGTGCGGGTCGACCGACGCCTGCCGGGGCCGGTCAGCCGCGGCCGGGCTCCTGCGACGACGGTGCACGCTCGGCGTCCTCGCGCTCGGCGCGCAGGACCGCGATCGCGGACTCGAAGTCGTCGAGGGAGTCGAACGCCTGGTAGACGCTCGCGAACCGCAGGTAGGCGACCTCGTCGAGGTCGCGCAGGGGTCCGAGGATCGCCAGGCCGATCTCGTAGGCGTCGATCTCGGCCGACCCGGCGGACCGCAGCGTCTCCTCGACCTTCTGCGCCAGCAGCGCCAGGTCGTCCTCGCTGACCGGGCGCCCCTGGCACGCCTTGCGCACCCCGGTGGCGATCTTCTCCCGGCTGAACGGCTCCGTGGCGCCGGACCGCTTGACGACCGACAGGCTCGCCGTCTCGACGGTGGTGAAACGCCGGTTGCAGCTCGGGCACTGGCGGCGGCGCCGGATGGACGCGCCGTCGTCGGAGGTGCGGGAGTCCACGACGCGCGAGTCCGGGTGCCGGCAGAACGGGCAGTGCACGGCGGTCCCCTCCCGGGTCGTGGCGTCCGACGACGCCGGCGGACCGGGCGTCGGAGGTGACGCTAGGCCGCGCCGCACCCGCGGTGCAACACGGGTGCCGGCGTCCGGGCGGCGGGAGCACCGAGGGCGGCCGTCCGTGACGGCCGCCCTCGTCGGGACGCCCCCGTCCCGTGCGGCGTCAACTCGCCTCGACGCCGCTGATGCTGCGGGCCGCGCCGGGCGCGGGCCGCTCGTCCGGCCGACCCCCCAGCCTGCCGAATGAGGTAAGCCTAACCTATTCGTGCTCGGTTGCCCAGCCGCTCACGCCGTCACCGGGCCGGGACCACGATCGTCTGCCCGGCGAGCAGGTCGCCCGACGGGAGGTCGTTGAGGCGCATCAGCTCGAGCACGACGTCGCGCACGTCCTCACCCTCCGCCGCGGCACGGTCGGCGATCGCCCAGAGCGTCTCCCCCGGCTCGACCACATGACGGACGACCACCACCCCGCCCGCCGTGCCGTCGGCCTGCGCCGACCACGCAGCGCCGCCGACGCCGGCCACGAGGAGCAGCCCGAGGGCCCAGACCACCACGCGCCCGCGGCGCGTCAGCCGCAGCCCGCGGATCCCGGCCTCCTCGACCGCGCGAGGCGCGGGACGCGCCGGACGGGCGGCCCCGCCGGCGCGGGCCGGCGCGACCCTCCCCGGCGCCGGCTTGTCGGCCGCGCCCCCCTGGACCACCCGCAGCACCGGGCGCCGCACCCCGTCGACCTGCCCTGCCGCACCCGTTCGCGGTGCCGTCGTCGTGCCTGCCATGACCCTGCCTCCGTCCCGAACCGCCCGCCCCGCACCCGCCGACCCTTGCCGCCGGGCACCTCGCCCGAATCGAACACGCGTTCGTCGAACGTCTGTACGAGTTCTACCAGACGGCGCCGACGACCGTCGAGACACGCTCGAACAGATGTTTGATGTCGCAGGTCGCGGGCCCGTAAGGTGTTCCCGACGGGAAGTGCACCACCGCCCACCGACACGCACGCGTGCCGCGCGGCGGACCGCGGCCGGCGGCCGCACGACTCAGGAGGCGTTGTGGACGTGCAGCAGGGGAACCCACCGGCCGGGGCGCAGGCGCCGGCGGTCGACGTGACGGCGGGTGGGCTCACGCCGCGGCAGCGCCTCGTCCTCGACACCGTCCGCGCCAGCGTCGAGCGGCGCGGGTACCCGCCGAGCATGCGCGAGATCGGCGAGGCGGTCGGCCTGACCAGCCCGTCCAGCGTCAAGCACCAGCTCAACGCGCTGGAGCGCAAGGGCTACCTGCGGCGCGACCCGCACCGCCCCCGGGCCATCGAGGTCGTCCAGCCGGACGGCGCGGCGCCCGTCGCGGACGGCGACCGCACGCACGGGACAGGGACGCGCCCGGCACGGACGGGGTTCGCGGCGCTGTCGACGGTGCCCGCAGCGGCGTCGGCGGACGTGCCCGTCGTCGGACGCATCGCCGCCGGCGGGCCCATCCTCGCCGAGCAGGTCGTCGAGGACGTGTTCTCCCTCCCCCGCCAGCTCGTCGGCGAGGGCGACCTCTTCCTGCTGCGCGTCGTCGGTGACTCGATGCTCGACGCGGCGATCTGCGACGGCGACTGGGTCGTCGTGCGACGGCAGCCGGTGGCCGAGAACGGCGAGATCGTGGCCGCGATGATCGACGGCGAGGCCACGGTCAAGGTGCTGCGCCGCGCGGACGGCCACGTGTGGCTCATGCCGCGCAACGCGGCCTACGAGCCGATCGCCGGCGACGAGGCGACGGTCCTCGGTCGCGTCGTCAGCGTGCTCCGGAGCCTGTGACCCGCCCCGGGGCCCGTCACCACGCAGCAGCGCCCGTCGTCGGCACCAGCGGTGCGGACGACGGGCGCTGCTGCGTGCGGGAGCTGCTGCGCGCGGTCTAGAAGCCGAACCGGCGGGCGACCGAGCGGACGGCCTCCGCCGACCGGCGCAGCCCCGTGAGCTCGTCCGACGACATCGGGACGGCGAGCCGCTCGGCCACCCCGCGCGCACCGACGATCGTCGGCACCGACAGGCACACGTCGGAGATGCCGAGGTAGTCGGTCAGCAGCGAGGAGACCGGCAGGATGCGCTTCTCGTCCTTGAGCACGGCCTCGATGATGCGCGACCCGGCCAGGGCGATCGCGTAGTTGGTCGCCCCCTTGCCCTCGATGATGCGGTACGCGGACTCGACGACCTCGCGGGCCATCGCGTCGCGCACCTCGCGCGTGAGGGGCCCGTTCTCCCCGATCCCGTCCCACTCGAGCAGCGGCACGGAGCCGATCGACGCCGAGCTCCACAGCGGCAGCTCGGAGTCCCCGTGCTCGCCGGCCACGTACGCGTGCACGTTCTGCACGGCCACCCCGGTGTGCCGGGCGATGAGGTAGCGCAGGCGCGAGGAGTCCAGGACGGTGCCCGAGCCGAAGAGCTGCTGCGGCGGCAGGCCGGAGATCTGCAGCGCGGCGTACGTGACGACGTCCACGGGGTTGGTCACCATGACGTACGTCGCGTTCGGCGCGACCTCGACGATGCCCGGCAGCACGTTGCGCACGAGGGCGATCGTCGCCTCGGCCAGGTCGAGCCGGGACTGCCCCGGACGCTGCTTCGCGCCGGCCGTGAACACCACGATGTCGCAGTCCGCGAGGACGGACACGTCGTCGGAGCCGACGACCTCGGCCATCGACATGAACTGGATGCCGTGGGACAGGTCGAGGACCTCGGCCTCGACCTTCTGCTTGTTGACGTCGAGCAGCGCGACCGTCCGCGCCGCGCCGCGCATCAGCGCCGCGTAGGCCATCGTCGAGCCGACGGCGCCCGCGCCGACGATGCCGAGCTTGGACGTGCGGCGCTGCGGTGGGACGACCGAGCCCAGGTCGAGCTCGTCGTCGATGGCGTCGGCCATGGCATGTCCCCTCGTCGCGGGCGTCGGTGCAGGTCGTCGCGGGGGCGCCCGCCCGGTCGGCGCCCCTGGTGGAAGGCTAGTCGGCTCCGCGCAGGCGGCGCAGCGCGGCCACCACGACGTCGCGGTCGTCGGTGCGCCAGAAGTCCGGCATCGACCGCAGCAGGAACTCCCCGTAGCGGGCCGTCGACAGCCGCGGGTCGAGCACGGCCACGACGCCGCGGTCCTGCGACGAGCGCACCAGCCGCCCCGCGCCCTGGGCGAGCAGGAGCGCCGCGTGGGTCGCGGACACCGACATGAACCCGTTGCCGCCCGCGGCCGCCACGGCGTCCGTGCGCGCGGAGCGCACGGGGTCGTCGGGGCGCGGGAACGGGATGCGGTCGATGACGACGAGGCGGCACGCCGGCCCGGGGACGTCGACGCCCTGCCACAGCGACAGCGTCCCGAACAGGCAGGTCGCCTCGTCGGCGGCGAACCGCGCCACCAGCGTCGGCAGCTGGTCGTCACCCTGCAGGAGGACGGGGACGTCGAGACGCTCGCGCATGGCCTCGGCGGCGACGGTCGCGGCCCGCCGGGACGTGAACAGCCCCAGCGTGCGCCCGCCCGCCGCCTCGACCAGGGTCGCGATCTCGTCGAGCTGGGCGTCGGTGGCGGGCTCGCGGCCCGGCGGCGGCAGCCGGCGCGCGACGTAGCAGATCGCCTGCCGGGGGTAGTCGAACGGGCTGCCGACGTCGAGGCCGCGCCACGGCTCCGGCGCCGCGGCCTCCTCGCCCGTGCCGGGCGCGACCCCGGCCGGGCCCTCGGGCGCGGCGTCGGGCCGGCGCTCGAGCCCGACGGAGCGGGCCACGGGCTCGAACGTCCCGCCGAGCGCGAGGGTCGCCGACGTGAGGACCGCCGTGCGGCCCGCGAGCAGGTGCGTGCGGATCAAACCGTTCACGGCCAGCGGTGCGGCGTGCAGCCGGGTCGTCGTCTGCCCGCGGCGGTCCTCGCCCCGCGCGCACCACAGCACGGTGTGCGCGTTCTCCTGCGGGTCGGCGGCCATCCGCTCGGTGACCTCGAAGAGCGCGAGCATCGCGGCCGCGGCCATCTTCACCCCGCCCTCGGCGCCGTCGCGGCCCTTGGTGGACGCGTCGGGCTTGAGCACCGAGAGCAGCGTGCGCGCCGCGTCGCGGACCATCGCCACGGCGGTGCGGGTGCCCTCGGGCAGCCCGTCGGGGAACCGCCCCTCGGGCAGCGGGACGAGGACGCTCGCCAGGTGCTGGCCGGCGGCGTCCAGGTCGGTCGTCGGGACGCCCCCGTGCCGCCGGGCCAGGCGCGCCGCGTGCTCCACCACGGGCAGCGACAGCTCGGCGGTCGCCTGGGCCGTCACCCGGTCGGTGAGCTCGTGGGCCTCGTCGACGACCAGGACGTCGTGCTCGGGCAGGACGTTGGGCGCACCGGTCGCGGCGATGCCGAGCATCGCGTGGTTCGTCACGACGACGTCGGCCTCGCGCGCGAGGGCGCGCGCACGGTCCGGGAAGCACTCCTCACGCATCGGGCAGGACGTGCCCAGGCACTCCATCGCGGTGACGGCGACCTGCCGCCAGGCACGGTCCGCGACGCCCGGGACGAGGTCGTCGCGGTCGCCGGTCGTCGTCTCCTCGGCCCACTCGCGCAGCCGGACGACCTGCGCCCCGAGTCCCTCGCGCCCGGTCGGCCCGTCGTCCGCGGTCGCCGGGTGGTCGGCCGCGCCGGGCCGCTCGGGCACGTCGAACAGCGCCCCCTGGTCGTCCTCCGGGTAGCCGCCGGCGACCTTGTGGGCGCACAGGTAGTTGTGCCAGCCCTTGAGGAGCGCGATCTGGGCCGGCCGGGGCAGGCGGTCCGCGAGCGCCTGCGTGACCAGGGGCAGGTCGCGGGTGATGACCTGGCGCTGCAGGGCGAGGGTCGCGGTGGAGACCACGACGCGCTCGCTCTCGAGGACCGCGTGCCGCACGGCCGGCACGAGGTACCCGAGGGACTTGCCGGTGCCGGTCCCCGCCTGCACGAGCAGGTGCTCGTGCTCGTCGAGGGCCTGGGCCACGGCCGCCGCCATCTGCTGCTGGCCGGGGCGGGGCGTGCCGCCGAGCGCGCCCACGGCGAGGTCGAGGAGCTCACCGACGCCCGGCCCGTCCGTGCCGGTCCCGGGCCCGGCGCCCGTGCCCTCGTCGTCGGGGGCGGCCGGGCGGGCACGGGTCGGTCGAGGCACCGCGACAGCGTAGTCGTCGGCACCCACGCCGCCCGTGGCGCCCGGCCGGGCTCAGCCCGCCGCCGGCGGCGGCCCGTCGACCGGCAGGTGCCGGGCCCACCACGCCAGCAGGTGCTCGAACCGGGCCGCCCGGTGCCGCGGCCGGCCCGAGCGCGTCAGCTCGTGGCCCTCGCCGGGGAACAGCAGCAGCTCGGCCTCGACGCCGCGTCGGCGCAGCTCGACGAACCAGCGCTGGCCCTGCTCGACGGGGCAGCGCCAGTCCTGCTCGGAGTGCACGACGAGCGTGGGCGTACGGACCTCGCCGACGTGGGCCATGGGCGACTGCGCGGCGACGTGGTCCGGCTCGGTCGCGGGGTCGCCCAGGTACTCCAGCCCGAACCACCACCCGATGTCCGACGACCCGACGAAGCTCACGGGGTCGAGGAAGCCGCGCTCGACGACCGCGGCGGCGAACCGGTGCGTGCGCGTGGTCAGCCACGCGGCCATGTAGCCGCCGTAGGAGCCGCCCAGGACGCCGACGCGGTCGGGGTCCAGGACGGACGCGTCCTCGGCGAGCGCCGCGTCGAGCAGCGCGAGCACGTCGTCGGCGTCGACCGTGCCGAAGGCCCGACGGATCGCCCGCCCGTGGGCGCGGCCGTACCCCGCCGACCCGCGCGGGTTGCCCAGGACGACCGCGTACCCCGCACCGGCGAGCACCTGCGCCTCGTCGAAGAGCGCGTGCGTGTACTGGGCGAAGGGGCCGCCGTGCACCATGAGCAGGGTGGGGTGCGGCCCGGGGTGCCGCCCCGGGTCCGGCAGCACGACCCAGCCGTGCACGGGGTACCCGTCGGGCGAGGCGGCGGTGATCTCGCGCGCGGCGTGCACGCGGCCCGTCGCGCGCAGGGTCGCCGACCAGTCCGCGTGGACGGCGACCGGGTCCACCGTGAGCAGGGCGCCCGACGTCGTCGGCCCCGCCGCGGTGACGACGACCCGCCCGTCGGGCGCGGCCCCGGCGCCGAGGACGACGTGCGGCGCGGGCAGCAGCGTGCGCAGCGTGCCGTCGTCGAGGACCTCCCGCAGCTCGACGGCGCCGCGGTGCTCGACGGCCACGACCGCACCGCCCGCGCGCGGCACGAGCACGTCCGGCGCGAGGTCGACCTCGTCGGCGTCGGTCAGCCGCACCGGCGGGCCGGACGACCGCAGGGCGGGACCGGTGCCCGTGGTCGGCAGGCGGTGCAGACCGGTCAGCGCGGCGACGGTGTCGTCCGCCGTCGGGCCCAGGTCGCGGGCGAGCAGCCACAGCCCCGCACCACCGGCCGCGGGCCGCACGGCCACGACCTGCAGCGGGCTGCCCGTGTCCGCGTCGGTGAGCGGCACCGGCGCGGAGCCGGCCTGCGGGTCGGCGTCGACGAGGACCGCGTCACGCCGGGTGTCGCGCTCACGGGCCGCGTGCCGGGTGCTCGTCGCGACGAGGGCGGTGCCGTCCGGGAGCCAGGCCGGGCCGGCGACCTCGACCTCGCCGGACGTGAGCGCGTGCACCGCCGGCAGCGTGCGGGACGCTCCCGGGTCGTCCGGGAGCGTGAGGACGTGCACGTGCAGCGGGCGGTCGTGGACGAAGCCGAGGGCGTCGGACCGGTACCGGAAGGTCGTCACGTGCCGCGGTGCCTCGGCCGCCGGGTCGCCGCCGGGCACGTAGCGCCCCTCCTGCGGGACCCGCGCGACGTACGCGACCCGGGTGGCGTCGGGGCTGACGACCGGGCCCGCCACGCCGAGCGGGGCGTCGGTGAGGCGGACGGGCTCGCCGCCACCCAGCCCGAGGACGTGCAGCTGCGCGGGTCCCCCGGTCAGCGGCGCCCGGCAGAAGACGACCCACCGGCCGTCGGGGGTGACCTGGGGCGCGGTGTCACGGTGCCCGTGGGTCAGGCGCCTGGCCGCGCCCGTGCCCGCCCGGGCGTCGGTGCCGTCGTCGCCGCCGGCGCCGTCGAGCGGGACGAGCCACAGCTCGCCCCGGTTCGCGTCGGCGTCGAGGTCGGGCCCGCCGACCGCCACGACGGCGGCGGAGCCGTCGGGCAGGGGCGCCGGGGCGCCGGGCGTGCGCAGGAGGTCCAGGTCGGAGGGGATCACCGGACGACTCTAGGCACGCGCACCGACCCGGGCGTCACGCCGGGACCACCCGTTCGGCCCATCAGCCCCCGGCCCGCACGGGGCGGCGTCAGACCGCCGCGGCCCGCAGCTCGGACGCGAGCGACTCGTCGACCCGGGCCCGCAGGCGGGTGCCCTCCGCGACGTGCTCCTCCTGCTGGAGGTCGCCGTGCTCGTGGACCCGGCTGACCAGGTCGCCGCGCGAGTACGGCACGACGAGGTCGACCGTGACGCCGGGCCGCGGGAGCTGGTCGGCCACCAGGGCCTGCAGCTCGTCGATGCCCGCACCGGTGTGCGCGGAGACCGCGACCGCGTGCACCTCGCGCGAGCGCAGGCGCGCCAGCACCTCGGGCGAGGCCAGGTCGGCCTTGTTGAGCACGACGATCTCGGGGACGTCCATCGCGCCGGGGATGTCGGCGAACACGTGCCGCACGGCGGCGAGCTGCCCCTCCGGGTCCGGGTGCGAGGCGTCCACGACGTGCAGCAGCAGGTCGGCGTCCGCGACCTCCTCCAGGGTCGAGCGGAACGCCTCGACGAGCTGGTGCGGCAGCGCGCGGACGAACCCGACCGTGTCGGCGAGGGTGTAGACGCGCCCGTCTCCGGTCTCGGCCCGCCGGACCGTGGGGTCGAGCGTCGCGAACAGGGCGTTCTCGACGAGCACACCGGCGTTGGTCAGCCGGTTGAGCAGCGAGGACTTGCCGGCGTTCGTATACCCGGCGATCGCGACCGACGGGATCGCGTTGCGCTTGCGGGACGCCCGCTTGGTCACGCGGGCGGGCTCCATCGCGGCGATCTCGCGGCGCAGCTTCGCCATGCGGTTGCGGATGCGCCGACGGTCGAGCTCGATCTTCGTCTCGCCGGGACCGCGCGAGCCCATGCCCGCACCGGCGCCGCCGACCTGGCCGCCCGCCTGGCGGCTCATCGACTCGCCCCACCCGCGCAGGCGCGGGAGCAGGTACTCCAGCTGCGCGAGCTCGACCTGCGCCTTGCCCTCCCGGGACTTCGCGTGCTGGGCGAAGATGTCGAGGATCAGCGCGGTCCGGTCGACGACCTTGACCCGCACGACGTCCTCCAGGGCCCGCCGCTGGGAGGGCGCGAGCTCGCCGTCGACGACCACGGTGTCGGCCCCGACGGCGGCGACCACCGCGGCCAGCTCGGCCGCCTTGCCGGAGCCGAGGTACGTGCCGGGGTCCGGGGTGCGCCGGCGCTGGAGCAGACCGTCGAGCACCTGCGAGCCCGCCGTCTCGGCGAGCGCGGCGAGCTCGCGGAGCGAGATCTCGGCGTCCTGCGCCGTGCCCGCGCCCCAGAGGCCCACGAGCACGACCTTCTCGAGCCGCAGCTGGCGGTACTCGACCTCCGTGACGTCCTCGAGCTCGGTCGACAGGTTCGCCACGCGGCGCAGCGACGTGCGCTCCTCGAGGTCGAGCTGGTCGCCGTCGAACGTGCTGTGGTGCGTGCCGCCGGCCTGCAGTGCGGTCCCGGCCCGGGCGAGCACCCGTGCGACGACGTCGTCGGCCACCTCCTGCGCGCTGCGCGCCGACGCCTGCGGCGTCACGTCGGTGGTGTGCTCTCGGTCGTCCACGCGGGGCCTCTCGTCGGGGATCGGGGTGTGTCCAGGATCGCACGCACGTGCGACGCCGGCGACGGGATTTCGCTGCCGGCACAGCGTCGTCCGACGGCTAGCCTCGGCGGGTGACCGGCACCGACGACCCGCAGGGCGAGCACTACTTCACGGCACGTCCGGCCTCGGCGGCGCAGCGCAGGACCGTGCGCGTGCGCCTGGCCGGGCAGGACCTCGAGGTCGAGACCGCCGGCGGCGTGTTCTCCCCCGACCACGTCGACCTCGGGACGCAGGTGCTGCTGCGGACCGTCCCGCAGCCACCCGCGACCGGCGACCTGCTGGACCTCGGGTGCGGCTGGGGCCCGGTCGCGCTGACGCTCGCGCTCGCGTCCCCCGACGCGCGCGTGTGGGCGGTCGACGTCAACGAGCGCGCGCTCGACCTCGTGCGGCGCAACGCCGCGCGCCTCGGCCTGGCCAACGTCGTCGCCGCGGCCCCCGACGACGTGCCGGACGACGTGCGGTTCGCGACCTGCTGGTCGAACCCGCCGGTGCGGATCGGCAAGCCCGCGCTGCACGACCTGCTGCGCCGCTGGCTGCCCCGCGTCGCGCCGGGCGGGGACGCGTGGCTCGTCGTCGGCAAGAACCTCGGCGCGGACCCGCTGCAGCGCTGGCTGACCGACGAGGCGGACCTGCCCACGACGCGCGAGGCGAGCGCCAAGGGCTTCCGCGTCCTGCGCGTCGCCCCGTGAGCGCCGGGACCACCGAGACCCCCGGGGCGACGTCGCCCGACGCGCTGTGGCGCGCGCGGCGCACGACGTCGTTGGCGATGTTCGCGCTCGTGGTGCTCGTGGCGTTCGAGTCGTTCGCCGTCACCACCGTGATGCCCGAGGTCGCCGGCGTGCTGGACGGGCGCTCGCTGTACGCGTTCGCGTTCGCGGGTCCGCTCGCGACCGGCGTGGTCGGCATGGTGCTGGCGGGCGCGTGGGCCGACCGCCGGGGACCGGCCGCACCGTTCACGGCCGGGACCGTCGTCTTCGTCCTGGGCCTCGTCGTGGCAGGCGTGGCGACGAGCATGCCGGTGCTCGTCGCAGGAAGGCTCGCGCAGGGCCTGGGGGGCGGCGTGGTCAACGTGACGCTGCTCGTGGCCGTGGCACGCGCGTACCCCGCGGTGCTGCACCCCCGCGTCTTCGCATGGTTCTCGACCGCGTGGGTGCTGCCGTCGGTCGTCGGTCCCGCGGTGGCGGGGTTCCTCGCCGAGCTCGCGGGGTGGCGCTGGGTGTTCCTCGGCGTCGCGCTGCTGGTCGTGCCCGCGACCGTGCCGCTGCTGGGTGCGGTCCGCGGCCTGGGGCCCGTGCGGCACGACGACGCCCCGGGCGCCGAGGGCGGGCCGGCGGGGCGGGACGACGCGGGCCGGCGCCTGCTCTGGGCCGTGCTCGTCGCCGCCGCCGTGCTCGCGCTCAACGTCGCCGCCCAGCTGCCACGACCCTGGTCGGCGCCGGTCGCGGTGGTCGCCGCCGTCGCGGCCGTGGCCGCAGCACGGCCGCTGCTGCCGCGCGGCACGCTGCGGGCACGGCCCGGCCTGCCGTCGGTGATCACGACCCGCGTGCTCGTGTCCGGCGCGTTCTTCGGCGCGCAGGTGTACGTGCCGTACCTGCTCGTGGACCGCGACGGCTGGTCGACCTCGGCGAGCGGCCTGGGGCTGTCGACCGCCGCCCTGGCGTGGTCGGCGTCCTCGGTCGTGCAGGGCCGCCTCGGGCACCGCCTGCCCAGCCGGGCCGCGGTCCGGATCGGCACGGGACTCGTGGCCGTGGCCGTCGTCGGCACGACCGTCGCGACGGCGCTCGGCCTGCCGGCGTGGGCGGTCGTGACCGTGTGGACGGCCGCCGGAGCCGGCATGGGCATGGCGTCGTCGCGCCTCAACGTGCTGGTCCTGGGCTGGTCGGCCCCGCACGACCAGGGCCGCAACTCCGCCGCGCACACCATCGGCGACTCGGTCGGCGCCTCCCTCGCGCTCGCCCTGACCGGGGTCCTCGTCGTGCTCGCGGGCGGCGGCGACGGCTACACGGGACCGGGGCCGTTCGTCGCCGCGTTCGCCCTCACGGCGGTGCTCGCGCTCGGCGCCGCCGCAGCAGCCCCGCGCGTCGGCGTCCCGCCCACCGAGCGGGCGCCGGCAGCGGGCGCCGCGGTGCCGTCGACCGGGACGCCGGCGCCGGACGCCGGGACGTCGTCGCCGCTCGCCGCCGACGGCACCGCCCCGACCAGCGCGTCCAGCACCTGACGCGGCGTCGGCACGCCCTCGGCGCGCGTCACGACCGCGCCGGACGTGTCCAGGACGACGACGGTCGGCGTGCTGACGACGCGCAGCGCACCGGCGAGCTCCGGCGCGTCCGCGACGTCGACCTCGACGTGCCGGACGCCCGGGACGACGTCGGCGACCCGGGCGAGCACGCGTCGTGCCGCGCGGCACGGCGCGCAGAACGCGGTGGAGACCTGCAGGAGCGTGGCGCGCTCCCCCAGCGGGACGCCGAGGTCGGCCGCCGTGAACGCCAGGGCGGGCTCGCTCACGCAGGGAGCGCGTCGAGGGCCACGTCGACGTCGGCGACGAGCACGGCGGGCCCGGCCAGCACGACGTGCCCGTCGGGGCGGGCCGTGACCTCGACGGTGCCGCCGGGCACGTCGACGAGCCAGACGGCGGGGGCGTCGGGGCCGGCCCACGCGCGCACCGCTGCTGCCGCGGCGCACGCGCCCGTGCCGCAGGACTGCGTCTCGCCGACCCCGCGCTCGTGCACACGCATCCGCAGGCGTCCGACGAGCGTGCCGTCGGCGCGCCGGGACTCCCCCGCGGGCACGACCAGCTCGACGTTGGTCCCCTCGGCGGGCACCGGCAGCACCCGGGGCGCGTGGGTCAGGTCGGCGCGGTCGAGGTCGTCGTCCTGGGCCAGCACGACGACGGTGTGGGGGTTGCCGACGTCGACCGACAGGCCCGGTCGCGTCACGGTGAGCCCGTCGACGTCGACCGTCGCGTCCCCGCCGTCCGCGAGCGCGTCCGGCCCCCCGACCACCGTCGCCGGGCCCATGTCGACGGCGAACCAGGTGGCGTCCCCGACCTCGGGCGCGGCCTGGACGGCCCGCACGGTCCGCAGCCCGGCGCGGGTGCCCACGGGCAGGTCGCCGTCGGCGGGCGACCACAGGCCGAGGTGCTGGAGGTAGCGGGCGAACACGCGCACGCCGTTGCCGCACATCTGGGCGAGCGAGCCGTCGGCGTTGCGGTAGTCCATGAACCACTCGGCCCCGGCGGGGGCCTGCGGCACGTGCGCGGCACGGACGACGCGGATCAGCCCGTCCCCGCCGACCCCGCCGCGCCGGTCGCACAGCAGCCGCACGAGCGCGGGGGTCACGTCGAGCACGCCGTCGCGGTCGTCGAGCAGGACGAAGTCGTTGCGGGTGCCGTGGCCCTTGACCACCGCGAGGCGCGCCTGCGGGGCGTCGACGGCGGCGGGTGCGGGGGCGGTCGCGGTCATGAGCCCAGGGTACGGCGGGGCGCGGGGTCGTCGGTGGCGGGGCCGAGCGTGCCGGCGTCGGCACGGGCGACGAGGTCCAGCGCGCGGTCCAGGAGGTCCGGGTCGCGCGCGTCGAGCCAGTGCACGCGCGGGTCGCGGCCGAACCAGCCCATCTGCTTGCGCGCCAGGCGGCGCGTGCCGGCGGCCGTGGAGGCGCGCGCCTCCTGCTCGTCGAGCTCGCCGCGCAGCTGGGCGAACGCCTGGGCGTACCCCACGGCCCGGGCCGCGGTCCGTCCCACGCCGTGCTCGGCGAGCGCCGCGGCCTCGTCGAGGAGCCCGTCGGCCCACATCGCGTCGACCCGGCGCCCGATGCGCTCGTCGAGGGCGTCGCGCGCGCAGTCGAGGCCGATCTGCACGGCCGGCACCTCGTAGACGTGCTGCGGCAGGCTCGCCGAGTAGGGCCGACCGGTCAGGGCGATCACCTCGAGCGCGCGCACGACGCGGCGGGCGTTGCGCGGGCCGATCCCCTCGGCCGCGACCGGGTCGAGCCGGGCCAGCTCCGCGTGCAGCGCCCGCGCCCCCTCGGCCTCGACGCGCTCCTCCAGCCGGGCACGGACGCCCGCGTCGGTGCCCGGGAAGTCCAGGTGGTCCAGCAGCGCGCGCACGTACAGCCCGGACCCGCCGACGGCCACCGCCCGCACCCCGCGGGCGGCGAGGTCGGCGAGCACGCCCCGCGCGTCGCGCTGGTAGTCGGCGACGGACGCCTCGTCGCGGGGGTCGAGCACGTCCAGCAGGTGGTGGGGCACGCCCCGGCGCCGCTCGACCGGCAGGGTCGCGGTGCCGATGTCCATGCCGCGGTACAGCTGGAGGGCGTCGGCGTTGACGACGTGCGCGCCGAGCGCCTGCGCCAGGCCGAGGGCCAGGTCGGACTTCCCGGTGGCGGTCGGACCGACGACGGCGACGACGACGCTCACACGCCCACCGTCCGCCACGCGCCCGCCGCGTGCGGGGCGCCCGCGAGGAGGACCACGGCGTCGAGCCGGGCGGCGAGCGGGACGCCCGCGGACGCGCCGACGAGGACCTGCCACGGCGCCCAGCCGCTGACCGCCAGGCGCGTGCACGTGCCGCGGTCGAGGGCCGCGAGCGCGTCCCGCGCGCCGGGGCCCGCGAGCGCGGCGTGCAGGGCGTCGTCCCACGCGGGGGCGTCGGGGTCGTCGGCGAGCGGGGCGTCGGGGCCGTGCCGGGCCGAGCCGGAGCCGACCACGACGAGCGCGGTCGGGGCGTCGCCGACGCACGCGGCGCCGAGCGCGCGCAGCTGCGCGGCACGGGCCGGCGCCGCGTCGTCGCGGGCCACCTCGACGACGGCGACGTCGGCCGGCGGGTCGGCGGGCGACGCGGCGGCCGCCACCAGGTGCAGGGCGACCGCGGCGGGCACGCCGACCGACGGGCCCGCGACGGGCAGGGAGGCGCCCGCAGGCGGGGCCACGACGGGCAGGTCGGGCACGGGCCACCCGAGCAGCGCGTCGGGCACGCCAGCCGGGCCGAGCCCCGCGCGCACCCGTCCAGCGGCCGCGCGGTCGCCGGTGCCGGCGCGGGGTGCGACGACGACGAGGCGTCCGCCGCGCGCGGCCTCGACGCCCTCGGCGACGGCCGCGAGAGCGGCCGCCCGGAGGTCGGCGAGGCCCGCGGGCTCGTGGCGGCCGGCGACGCCGGGGACGAGGAGGGCCGTGTCGGGGACGAGGGCGGCGTGGACGAGCACGCCCCGACCGTAGCGGGTGCGTCCGCGGGTGCGCTCCGGGCGGCGGGTAGGGTCGGGGCATGGGCTGGTTCGGCGAGCAGGCGCGACGCTGGTGGCCGGGGCGGCGGGCGGCCGTGCCCCCTCCCCCGGGCGGCGGGGCGGACCTGGACGACGACGCGCTGCACGCCCGGGTCGCTGACCTGCTGGCACGTGAGCTCGGTGCGGCGGAGTCCTCGGGCAGCCGTCCGCTGCCGGTGACGCCCGCGCGCATCGCCGCGTGGATGGCGGAGAACGAGTTCTCCTACTTCGTCGACAACGACGGCGACCTGGGCGGGCTGTGGCGGGGCCGGCTGTTCTACTTCTTCCTCTTCGGTGAGGACTCGGAGATCCTGCAGGTGCGGGGCCAGTGGCACCGCGAGCTCGCGATCGAGCGGCTCGAGGAGGTCCTCGACCTGTGCAACGAGTGGAACGCGGACCGGATCTGGCCCAAGGCGTACACGCGGGTGCGTGACAACGGGCGGGTGCACGTCGTCTCGGAGGTCGCCACGGACCTGGAGCACGGCGTCACGGACGACCAGCTGAGCCAGTTCCTGTTCTGCGGCCTGTCGACGGGCAGCATGCTGTTCGACGCGCTCGACGAGCAGTACCCGGACCCGGCGGGGGTGGCGCCGTGAGCGCGCCGGGGTGGCTGCTGCGCGTGCTGGGCGGGCTGCCGAAGCCCGCCAAGGACCCCCACCCGGACGACGAGCCGCCGCGACCGCTGACGCGCGACCGGGTCGGGGAGTACCTGCTGGCGCGCGGGTACCGGTTCGTGGTCGACGAGGACGGCGACCTGACCGGCACCTGGGACGGCAGCCGGTTCTGGTTCCTGCTGCTGGGCGACCAGCACGAGATCCTGCAGGTGCGCGGCCGGTGGCACCGGACGGTGCCGCTCGCCCAGCGCGCCGCGCTGGCGCTGGCCGTCAACGACTGGAACCGCGAGCGCATCTGGCCCAAGGCGTACCTGCGCGAGGAGGAGGGCACGCTCGCCCTCTACTCGGAGGTCTCGGCCGACCTCGAGCCCGGGGTGACCGACGTGCAGCTGGCCCAGCTCCTCGCGTGCGGGCTCGGCACGGGCGTGCAGCTGTTCGCCGCCCTGGAGCAGATCCTGCCCGCGGACGGGCCGCCGCCGCCGGTGCCGGACAACTGAGGCCCCGTCACAGGCCGCCGAGCACCTGCCCCAGCAGGATCTTGGTGATCATCGCCGCCGGGTACACCAGCGCGTAGCCCAGCGCGACACGGGAGTCGTACCCGGTGCGCCCGTTGGCGAACGCCAGCACCGCGGGCTGGGTCTGGGCGCCGGCCATGATGCCGGCCAGCCGGGTGCCGCCGGTGCGGAACAGGCGCCGCATCACCAGGTAGAGGCCGGCGGCGACCGTCGTGGTGACGACGAGCCCGAGCAGGACGATCCGCACCCACTCCCCCGAGGCGAACGCGGCGCCGATCTGCGCGCCGGCGCGCGAGCCCGCCTGGGCGAGGAACACGAGCAGCCCGAGCTCGGCGATCGCCTGCGCGGCCGTGTAGGGCATGGCTGTGACGAGGGGGCCGACGCGGCCGAGCCGGCCGAGCACGAGGCCGACGACGAGCGTCCCGGCGGCGGACCCGATGGAGAAGACGCGCCCGGGCACGGGGAACGCGACGGCGCCGAGCAGGATCCCGAGGGTCATGCCCAGGCCGAGGACGATCGGCGTGATGTCGGACAGCCCGCGCGCGGAGTCCCCGAACCACCGGGAGACCTCGCCCATGCGGTCGCGCGGGGCGATGACGCGGACCCGGTCGCCGAGCTGGAGCAGGAAGTCGTCGGTGGCGACGACGTCGACGTCGCCACGGCGCACGCGCGAGATGGTGGCGCCGAACCGGTGCGGCAGGTCGAGCTCGGCGATGGTGTGCCCGGCGGCGCGGGAGTCGGAGACGGTGATGCGCCGCATGTCGAGGTACCAGCGGTCGACCTCGAGGTGGTGCGAGGACGTGTGCCCGAGCTCGCGGGTGACGGCGTCGACGTCGGCGGCGGGCCCGACGACGGTGACGAGGTCGTCGACGAGCAGCAGGTCGCCGTCGTCCGCGGTGCGGATCGGCTCGGTCTCGCCGCGGCGGACCCGGGAGAACTTGATGCGGTCCCCGTACCGCTCCTCCAGGTCCTGGATGCGTGGGCTGCTGCCGGCCTCGACACGGACGGTGCGGTTGACCAGCGCGGGCGGGGCGTCGGTGTCCTCGCGGCGGTGGCGCAGCGCGGCCGTGACGGCGACGAGCATGCCGACCACGCCGAACAGGTAGGTGACCGCGTACCCGACGGTCGGGCCGGTGGCGTCCCCGGCGGCCTCGCGGGCGGCCGCGAGCGCGGGGGTGTTGGTCACGGCACCGGCCCACGCGCCCGCGGTGACGGCGGGGTCGAGGTGCAGGGCGGCGCCCAGCGCGACGGCGACGACGGCACCGGTGACCAGGACCCCCACCATCGCGAGGATCTGCCCGAGGCTGCGGCGCAGGGACGAGAAGAACGTCGCACCGGACACGATGCCGACGCTGAACGTGAACAGGGTCAGGCCGAGCGTGCCGAGCTCCTCGGGGATCTCGAGGTCGACGCCCAGACCGGCCGCCCACGCGGACGCGCCGATCGCGAGGAACAGCACGGCCGCGGCCCCGAGGCCCACGCCGCGCACGCGCACGTGCCCGAGGAGCGACCCGGTGCCGATGAGCACGAAGAGCAGCAGGATGGGCTGCTCGGCCAGGAAGACGAACACGTCCGACATCGGTGTCTCCGTGTGAGGGGTGCGACGCTGCGACCCTCATTGAAGACCCGCCCCCGGCGGCCCGTCTGGGCCGGAGGGCCCGGGTGCCCGCACGCGGACGGGCTGTCGGCGGGCGAGCAGCCACCGGACCGGCGGTCGGCGGACCAGCAGTCCCGCGGGCGGGTGGTCAGCGGGTCGGCGCGCCGAGCCCCGGCAGGCCCAGCACCACGGGCCCGGCCGGCGCGGGGGCGCCCGTCCCGCACGACGACGCCCCCGCGTGGGCGTGCTCCTCGCTCCCCGCGGTGCGCGCCTGCCAGGCGTCGCCGGCGCGGGTGCGCCGCACCGCGAACGTGCCGCCGGGCGTGAGGGCGGAGTCGGCGACGAGGTGGTGGGGCGCGCTGCGGGTGACCTCGACCGTGACGAGGTCGCCGGGACGGGGCGCCTGCGCCGCGTCGAGGCCGGGCGGCAGCGCGAGGTGCACGAGGCGGTTGTCGGCCGCGCGGCCCGAGATGCGCGCGGTGTCGGCGTCCTTGCGCCCCTCGCCCTGGGCGACGAGCACGTCGACGCGGCGGCCCACCTGCGCGGCGTTCTCCTCGGCGGAGATCCGCTCCTGCAGGGCCTGGAGGCGCTCGTACCGCTCCTGGACGACGGCCTTGGGCAGCTGGTCGGGAAGGTCCGCGGCGGGCGTGCCGGGCCGCGGGGAGTACTGGAAGGTGAACGCCGAGGCGAACCGGGACGCCTCGACCACGCGCAGGGTGTCGGCGAAGTCCTCCTCGGTCTCGCCGGGGAACCCCACGATGAGGTCGGTCGTGATCGCCGCGTCCGGTACCGCGGCGCGCACGCGGTCGAGGATGGCCAGGAAGCGCTCGGCCCGGTACGAGCGGCGCATGGCGCGCAGGACCCGGTCCGAGCCGGACTGCAGGGGCATGTGCAGCTGCGGCATGACCGTCGGCGTGGCCGCCATCGCCTCGATCACGTCGTCGGTGAAGGCCGCCGGGTGCGGGGACGTGAAGCGGACGCGCTCGAGCCCGGGAACCGCGCCGACCGACCGCAGCAGCTTGGCGAACGCGTGCCGGTCGCCGAACCCGACGCCGTAGGAGTTGACGTTCTGCCCCAGCAGGGTGACCTCGATCGCCCCCTGGGCGACGAGCGCCTCGACCTCGGCCAGGACGTCGCCCGGACGACGGTCCCGCTCCTTGCCGCGCAGGTGCGGGACGATGCAGAAGGTGCAGGTGTTGTTGCAGCCCACGCTGATGGACACCCAGCCGGCGTAGACGGACTCCCGCCGCGTGGGCAGCGTCGAGGGGAACACCTGCAGCGACTCGGCGATCTCGACCTCCGCCTGCGCGTTGTGGCGGGCGCGCTCGAGCAGCGAGGGCAGAACGTCGATGTTGTGCGTGCCGAACACCACGTCCACCCACGGGGCGCGCTCGACGATGCCGGCGCGGTCCTTCTGCGCGAGGCAGCCGCCCACGGCGATCTGCATGCCGCCGGTGCGGGCACGCTTGGTGCCCGCCAGCCGCCCGAGGTTGCCGTAGAGCCGGTCGGCGGCGTTCTCGCGGACCGCGCACGTGTTGATGACGAGGACGTCGACGTCCTCCGCGGCGGCGTCGTCCGCGGGCGCCGGCACGTAGCCGGCCTCCTCGAGCAGCCCGGCCATGTGCTCGGAGTCGTGCACGTTCATCTGGCAGCCGAGGGTCTTGACCAGGTACGTGCGCGCACGCGCCGCCGGGGCGTGCGCGACGGCGGGGGCGGGGGCGGGGGCGGGCAGGGTCGTGGACATCGCCCCCCAGGGTACGTCGGTGCGACGCCCGCCCCGGTGCGGGGCCGGTCCGACGGCCGCACGACGCCGGACCGGGCACACCCGGACGCACCCGGGCGGACCCGGCTGTGCAGACCGGGATGACTGGGACGTTACGGGACCGTGACGTCTTCTCGTGGCGCCCGCAACATCTCCCCCGTAGGTTCGGCAGATGCCCGACAGCCCGAGCGACCTCACGACAGCCGTCGCCGCCCCGGCCCGCCCCACCGGCGACCCGCTGATCGTCCTGTCCGGGGTCAACAAGCACTTCGGCCCCCTGCACGTCCTGCAGGACATCGACCTGACGATCCACCGCGGCGAGGTCGTCGTGGTCATCGGACCGTCCGGGAGCGGCAAGTCCACGCTGTGCCGCACGATCAACCGCCTGGAGACCATCGACTCCGGCACCATCACGATCGACGGCCAGCCGCTGCCCGAGGAGGGCCGCGCGCTGGCCCGGCTGCGCGCCGACGTCGGCATGGTGTTCCAGTCCTTCAACCTCTTCGCGCACAAGACCGTCCTGGAGAATGTCACGCTCGGGCAGGTCAAGGCCAAGGGCGTGCGCCCCGCGCAGGCGAAGGCCACCGCGATGGAGCTGCTCGAGCGGGTCGGCGTCGCCAACCAGGCCGACAAGCGGCCCGCCCAGCTCTCGGGCGGCCAGCAGCAGCGCGTCGCCATCGCCCGCGCCCTGGCCATGAAGCCCAAGGCCATGCTCTTCGACGAGCCGACGTCGGCCCTCGACCCCGAGATGATCAACGAGGTCCTCGACGTCATGGTCAGCCTCGCCCGCGAGGGCATGACGATGGTCGTCGTCACGCACGAGATGGGGTTCGCCCGTCGCGCCGCGCACCGCGTGGTCTTCATGGACGCCGGGCAGGTCGTCGAGCAGGCCGAGCCCGAGGAGTTCTTCACCGCCGCGCGCAGCGAGCGCGCCCGCGACTTCCTGTCCAAGATCCTCACCCACTGACCCGGGCGCGCACGGCGGGCCCGGCACCACCGACCAGACCGCAGCACGACACGACGCACGACGACACGAAGGGGACACCCATGCGCGCACGACTGGCGATCGCGCTCACCGCGGCGGCCGCGCTCACGCTCACCGCCTGCTCCGGCGGCGACACCGACTCCGAGGGCACCGAGGGATCGGGCGAGGGCGAGAGCATCCGGATCGGCATCAAGTTCGACCAGCCCGGCCTCGGCTTCCAGGACGGCTCCGACTACACCGGCTTCGACGTCGGCGTCGCGACGTACGTCGCGGAGCAGCTCGGCTACTCCGCCGACCAGATCGAGTGGGTCGAGTCCCCGTCCGCGCAGCGCGAGACGATGCTGCAGACCGGCCAGGTCGACATGATCTTCGCGACGTACTCCATCACCGACGAGCGCAAGGAGGTCGTGTCCTTCGCCGGTCCGTACTTCGTCGCCGGCCAGGACCTGCTCGTCGCCGCCGACGACGACTCCATCACCGGGCCCGAGGACCTCGAGGGCAAGAACCTGTGCTCCGTCACGGGCTCGACGTCCGCGCAGCGCATCAAGGACGAGTACGCGGCCGGCACGAACCTGCTGGAGCAGCCCGGGTACGCCGAGTGCGTCACCGCGCTCGTCGCAGGGTCCGTCGACGCGGTGACCACCGACGACATCATCCTCGCCGGCCTCGCCGCGATCCCCGCCAACGAGGGCCAGGTCAAGGTCGTCGGGAACCCGTTCTCCGAGGAGAACTACGGCATCGGCCTGCCGCAGGACAACGAGATCTGCGAGGACGTGAACGCAGCCGTCGAGCAGATGTTCGAGGACGGCACGTGGGAGCAGCTGCTGGAGGACAACGTCGGCGCGTCGGGCTACGTCCCGAACGCCGACCTCAACCCGCCGGCCGTCGAGCCCTGCGCCTGACCCGCTGACCCCGCGGGTGCCGGCCACCGGCACCCGCGGGTCCGCACGCCGTCCCCCTGCCGCACGCCCCTGGAGGTCCTGCCGTGGACGAGGGCTACCTCGCCCAGTTCCTGTCGTTGTTCGAGCAGTTCGACGTGCTCGCCGCGTTCTGGGTCAACATCCAGCTCACCGCGTACGCCGCCGTCCTCGCGCTCGTCCTCGGCACGGTGCTGGCCGTCATGCGGATCTCGCCCGTGCCGAGCCTGCGCTGGGCCGGGGCGACGTACGTGACTTTGCTGCGCAACACGCCCCTGACGATCATCATCGTCTTCTGCGTGCTGGGCCTGTGGGGGCAGCTCGGCATCACGCTCTCGGCGGACTTCCAGACCAACTTCTTCCGCCTGGCCGCCATCGGCCTGGGCGTCTACCACGCGGCGTTCGTCTGCGAGGCGCTGCGCTCGGGCGTCAACACCGTGCCCGTCGGCCAGGCCGAGGCGGCCCGCGCGATCGGCCTGGGCTTCTGGCCCGCCGCGCGCCTGGTGATCCTGCCGCAGGCGTTCCGCGGCGCCGTCGCCCCGCTCGGCAACGTGCTCATCGCCCTCATCAAGAACTCCACGGTCGCCGCCGCCGGGTCCGTCGCCGAGGCCTCGGGCCTGATGCGCACCATGATCGAGTTCCGCCCCGACGTGATCCTCGCCGTGTTCTTCGTGTTCGCACTCGGCTTCGTCGTCCTCGTCGTCCCGGTGGGCCTGCTCACCACGTCCCTGTCCCGACGCCTGGCGGTGGCCCGATGAGCGCGCACGTCCTGTTCGACGCCCCCGGGCCCCGCGCCCGCCGGCGCATGGTGGTCGTCAACGTCCTCGCCGCGCTCGTGGTGGTCGCGATCGCCGCCGTGGCGCTGGTCGTGCTCGACCGCAAGGGGCAGCTCGACGCCCGTCTGTGGACGCCGTTCCTCGAGGCGCGCACCTGGACCGGTTACCTGCTCCCCGGCCTGCTCGACACGCTGCGCGCCGCCGCGCTCGCCATCGTCGCGTCGGGCGTCTTCGGGCTGGTGTTCGGGCTGGGCCGGCTCGCGTCGTCGCGCGTCGTGCGCGTCGTCGCCGGAGGCGTCGTCGAGTTCTTCCGCGCCGTCCCGGTGCTGCTCATGATGATCTTCTTCTACATGGGGATCTCCCAGCTGGGGCTGCTCGACCCGGGCGACGTGCCGCTCGTGGCCGTGGTGCTCGGCCTGACCCTCTACAACGGGTCCGTGTTCGCCGAGCTCGTGCGGTCGGGCGTCCACGGGCTGCCGAAGGGCCAGCGCGAGGCGGCGCTCGTCGTCGGGCTCACCCGCGGGCAGTCGCTGCGGCTCGTCGAGGTGCCGCAGGCGCTGATCGCCATGCTGCCCGCGATCGCGTCGCAGCTCGTCGTCATCCTGAAGGACACCGCACTCGGCGCGATCATCACCTACCCCGAGCTGCTGGCCGCCGCACGCCGGCTCGGGTCCGGCGAGGGCAACATCCTCCAGGCGCTGCTCGTCGCCGCGATCATCTTCATCGTCATCAACTACGCCCTCACCCGGGCCGCCGACCGGCTCGCGACCCGCGTCGACCGTCGCACGTCCGGCACCGCGACGGCCCAGGCGCCGAGCCTGGCCGTGCGTGCCGGGGGCGACGACTGACCGGCCCGGCGCCGGCCGCGGTCGTCAGCCGGCCGTGGCGCTGGCGCGCAGCTCGCGCACCACGGTGACCTTGATCTCGCCGGGGTACGTCAGGTCGGCCTCGATGTGCCGGGCGATCGACACCGCGAGCTGCGGCAGGGCGTAGTCGTCGACCTCGGCCGGCTCGACCACGACCCGCACCTCCCGGCCCGCGGACATCGCCAGCGCCCGGCGCACGCCTTGGTGCGCCACGACGAGCGCCTCGAGCTTGTCCATGCGCTCGAGGTACTGGTCGACCTCCTCGCGGCGCGCACCCGGCCGGGCCGCGGAGATCGCGTCGGCGGCCTGCACGAGGACGGCCTCGACCGTCGTCGCCGGCACCTCGTCGTGGTGCGCGGCGATCGCGTTGACCACCGCGTCGGACTCCCCGCAGCGCCGCGCCAGGTCCGCGCCCACCGCCGCGTGCGTACCGCCGACCTGCGCGGTCAGGGCCTTGCCGACGTCGTGCAGGAACGCCCCGCGGCGCGCCACGTCCACGTCCGCACCCAGCTCGGCGGCCATCGTCGCCGCGACCTGCGACGTCTCGACCAGGTGCTCCAGGACGCTCTGCCCGTACGACGAGCGCAGCCGCAGCTGACCCATGGTCCGCACGAGCTCCGGGTGCAGCCCGTCGACACCGGCCCGCTCGGCCGCGTCGTGACCCGCCGCGTCGTGCCGCTCGTCAGCGCCGGCGAGCGCGTCGGCGTAGGCGGCCTCGATGCGCTGCGGGTGGATGCGGCCGTCGCTCATGAGGGCCTCGAGCGCGACCTGCGCGACCTCGCGGCGCGCGGCGTCGAAGCACGAGAGGACCACGGTGTCCGGGGTCTCGTCGATGAGCACGTTCACCCCGGTCAGGGCCTCGAAGTGCCGGATGTTGCGGCCCTCCTTGCCGATGATCCTGCCCTTCATCTCGTCCGACGGCAGCGGCAGCATGGTCAGCACGCCCTGCGAGCTGGTCGGCACCGCGAGCCGCTGCACCGCGGCGGTGACGATGCGTCGCGCACGGGCGTCGGCGGTGCGGCGGGCCTGCGCCTCGGCCCGGCGCACCTGCCCGGCGGCGTCGTTGGTGGCCTGCTCGACCTGGCGGCGCGTGAGCTCGGCCCGCGCCTCCTCCTCGGTGAGGCCGCCGACCGCCTCGAGCTGGGCGCGGGCCTCGTCGCGGGCCGCAGCCAGGCGCTCGCGCGCCGTGCGCTCGGCGTCGGCCAGCGTGCGTGCCGCCGCGCGCTCGGCCTTGTCGAGCGCACGGGCCGCGGCCCGCTCCGACTCGACGAGCGCGTCGGCCTGGGCGCGCGTGCGCCGCTCGAGCTCGGCCAGCGCGGTGCGCTCGGCCGCGAGGTCCTGCTCGCGGTCGACGACCCGGCGCTCACGCCGCTCGGCGTCGGCGAGCAGGGCCCGCGCGTCGTCGCGGATGCGCGCGACGTCCTCGGTGGCGCGGCGACGCTGGGCGTCCGCGTCGCGCCGGGCGAGCAGGATGAGCAGCAGGGCGACCAGGCACGCGCCCAGCAGGCCGACGACGGTGACGACAGCACCCGGATCCACGACACTCCCCCTCGTCCGCGCCGGCTCGTGCGCCGCGCGCGGCCATTCTCCCCCGCTGCCGGGCGCCGTCCGGCCAGGTCACCCGTCCAGCGCGCCGCGCACGGCGCACCGGTCGACCAGATCGCGCGCCGGCGCGCCCGGCCGGAAGCCCGGCGGTGCGGTCAGCCGGGCCGGGCCGTCAGGTCGTCCCAGACCGGTCCGTGCCCCAGGCGCGCCTGCTCCCAGGCGACGACCTCGCGCGCGAGCGCGGCGTCGGTCACGTCGACCGCACGGACCGAGCTCTGCGCGAGGACCGAGTCGCGCACGTACGCGTCGACCTCGCGCGCACGCTCCGCCAGGACCGCGCGCAGCCGTTCGTCGACGGTGCCCTCGGCGAGCAGGCGGTGCGCGCGCACGGCCCGGAGCTGGCCCATCCGGTGCAGGCGCGCGAACGCCTGCGCCTCGACCGCCGGCGAGAGCTGGGGCTCGCAGAGCACCGCGACCGAGGCGCACTGCAGGTTGAGGCCCACACCACCAGCCTCGACCTGCGCGACGAGCACCGCACCGTCGTGCGGGTCGGCCGCCGCCAGACGGTCGACCATGGCCTGCCGCTCCCCGGGCGGGACGTCACCGGTGAGCGGGCCGCCGACGTGCGCGACGCCGTGCGCCCGCAGCACGGGCGTGACCACGTCGAGCACCCCGCGGAAGTACGACAGCACGACGACGCGGCGACCGTTCTCGCGGGCGTCGTCGACGATCTCGAGGAGGCGCCCGACCTTCCCCGACGAGGGCAGGCCGTCGACGACGGTCGTCGCTCGGCGCATCCGCACCAGGTGCCCCTCGGCCACGGCAGCCGCGTAGGCGCGGGCACCGCTCGCCGTGAGCTCCTCCCACTCGTCGACGACCTCGAGCGCGGGCAGCTCGAGCAGCACGTCACGCTGGTTGCGCCGCAGGTAGACGGGAGCGACGGCGCGGCGGAACGCGTCCGCCCCGGCGAGCCCGAGGTGCCGGGGCAGGCCGGGCACGAGGTCGGGAGCCACGAGGTCCACGAGCGCGACGAAGTCGTCCACGTGCCGCTGCAGCGGCGTGCCGGTGAGCAGCGCCACCCGCGGCGTGGCCCGCGCCCAGCGGGCGACGGCCCGCGACCGGCGCGCCCGTGGGTTGCGCACGAGGTGCGCCTCGTCGACCACGAGCATCGCCAGGCCCGGGCGGGGCAGCACCTGCGGGTCGGGCAGGTGGTGCATCGACCCGAACGTCGTGACGGCGACGCCGCCGTCAGCGACCCAGCGGGCCGCGGCCGCCGTCGCCGCGTCCCCGTGCACCCGGTGGACCGGCAGGGCGCTGTGGGTGGTGACCTCGCGGGCCCAGGACACGAGCACGCTGGCCGGGCAGACCACGAGCAGGTGCCGCTCGCCACCGGCCGCGAGGTGCGCCATCGCGGCCACGGCCTGGACGGTCTTGCCGAGCCCCATCTCGTCGCCCAGCACAGCCCGCCCCTGGCACAGCAGGAACCGGGCGCCGAACTCCTGGTAGCCGCGCAGCGTGCTGCGCAGCAGGCGCGTGTCGAGGGGGTGGGCGACGACCTGGTCGGCGAGCTCGCCGGCGAGCAGGCCGCGCTCGACGGCGAGGTCGAGGGCCCCGGGCACGAGGCGGTGCAGCGCGGTCGTGTACGTCGCCGGGCGGCGTTCGACGTCCGACCAGGCGGCGTCGAAGCCGGCGTCGTCGTGGACGCCGGCGAGGTCGTCGAGGAGGCTCGACAGCGCCGTGGCCTCACCGGACGTCGTCCAGCCGGCGAGCGCACCGACCGCGCGGCGGGCACGCCCGCGCACCCGCGGCAGGCTCAGCGCGTACCGGACGCGGGACGTCGCGGGGGCGGCGGCACGGCTGTGCGTGCCGACCGCCCGCACGTACCCGGCCAGCCGATCGTGGTGCGGGTCGACCTGGGGCCACCACCGCAGCAGGGCGTGCAGCGCGGTCACGACGCGCGTGCTGGCCTCGGTGTCGGGGCGGTCGTCGGTGTCGAGCCGGAGCCGCACGGGCATAGCGGCCCGCACCGCGTCGGCGAGCTGCAGCACGGCAGCGCTCACCGCACGGGCGGTGCCGGGCCCGACACCGGGCACCCGCGCGAGCGTGGTGGCGTCGACACCGACGAGGTCGGCCGCCGTCCGGTACCCGGCCGCGGCGAGCGCCCCGAGGCGCAGCGGCCGGTCGGTCGTGCCCGCCAGGGCGCCGACCTCGACGCAGGCGAGCTCGGCACGCACGCGCGCCTCACGGTCCTGCGTGACGGTGCCCGTCACGGCGTCCTCCAGCGCTGCGACGCGGTCGAGCACCGCCTGGGCGCGCGCCGCGAGCGCCAGGTGACAGTCGACCTCGGCCCGGGCCGCGCGGCCGGGCACCACGCCGGGCGTCACCAGGTCCCCCGCCGTCACCGGGTCGCGTCCGAGGCCGGGGCTCCCACGGGCTCAGCCACCCGGGAGGAGGTCGCCGTCCTCCTCCGCGTCGATGCCCTCGGCAGCCAGCTCCTCGCGCAGCACGCGGCCGACGAGCGCCGGCGGGTAGCCCTTGCGGGCCAGCGCGGCGTACGTGCGGCGGGTCCGCACCTGGGGGTCGAGGCCCGTCGTGGTCCGCAGCTTCTTGCGGACGAGCGCGCGCGCCGCCTGCTCCTCGTCCTCGTCGTCGACCTGCTCGAGCGCGACCGCGGCGGTCTCGTCGTCGATGCCGCGCCGGCGCAGCTCGGTGCCCAGGGCCCGGCGGGACAGTCCGCGCTCCGCGTGCCGGGTGCGCACGACCATGCCGGCGTACTCGGCGTCGTCGACGAGCCCGACGTCGGTGAACCGGTCGAGCACGCGCTCGGCGACCGCCTCCGGCACGTCCCGTCGGGCCATGGCCTCCGCGAGCTGCGCGCGGCTGCGTGGCGCGGCGGTGAGCATGCGCAGCGCGATCGCACGCGCCACCTGCTCGGGGTCGGCGTCCGCCTCCTGCGCGGCGTCACCCGTGGCCGGCGGCTCCTCGGACCGCGCCCCGCGGCGGCGCCCGCCACCGAACGTGCTCATGCGTGCTCCTCCCCGGTGCCGGACGATCCGCCGGCACCGGTCCGCACCGGCGTCGTCGTCGCAGCGGTCGTCGCGGCCTCCGCGGACACGCACCGCCCGCCGCTGCCGGCAGCGGCAGGGCGGGCGGTGCGCACCGTCGACAGACCGTCGGTCAGAAGTCGACCGCCGCGGGCTCGGCAGGTGCGTCGACGCGCGCGCCGATGCCGAGCTTCTCCTTGATCTTCTTGTCGATCTCGTCGGCGAGGTCGGGGTTGTCGCGCAGGAAGCCGCGCGCGTTCTCCTTGCCCTGGCCGAGCTGGTCGCCCTCGTACGTGTACCAGGCGCCCGACTTGCGGATGAACCCGTGCTCGACCCCCATGTCGATGAGGCTGCCCTCGCGGGAGATGCCGTGCCCGTAGAGGATGTCGAACTCCGCCTGCTTGAACGGCGGGGCCATCTTGTTCTTCACGACCTTGACGCGCGTGCGGTTGCCGATCGGCTCCGAGCCCTCCTTGAGGGTCTCGATGCGGCGGATGTCCATGCGGACCGACGCGTAGAACTTCAGCGCCTTGCCACCCGTCGTCGTCTCCGGGCTGCCGAAGAACACACCGATCTTCTCGCGCAGCTGGTTGATGAAGATCGCCGTGGTGCCCGAGGAGTTCAGGGCACCGGTGATCTTGCGCAGCGCCTGCGACATCAGGCGCGCCTGCAGGCCGACGTGCGAGTCGCCCATCTCGCCCTCGATCTCCGCCTTCGGCACGAGGGCCGCGACCGAGTCGATGACGACGATGTCGATCGCGCCGGAACGGATCAGCGTGTCCATGATCTCGAGCGCCTGCTCGCCGTTGTCCGGCTGGGCGACCAGGAGCGCGTCGGTGTCGACGCCGAGCTTCTTGGCGTACTCGGGGTCCAGCGCGTGCTCGGCGTCGATGAACGCCGCGATGCCGCCGGCACGCTGCGCGTTGGCGACGGCGTGCAGCGCGACGGTCGTCTTGCCCGAGGACTCCGGGCCGTAGATCTCGATGACGCGGCCGCGCGGGAGACCGCCGATGCCGAGCGCGACGTCGAGCGTCACGGACCCGGTGGGGATGACCTCGACCGGGGCGCGGGTGTCCTCCCCGAGCCGCATGACCGACCCCTTGCCGAACTGGCGGTCAATCTGGCCGAGCGCGGCCTCGAGAGCCTTCTGTCTGTCCTGCGGAGCGGGCATGGTCACCTCGTCGTCTCGTGCAGCGTGCGCTGCGCCTGCGGGGCTGGTCTGACTCTCGGGTGACCGTATGCCCGACCACCGACATCCGGTCCCGGCCCACCACCGCCCCACCCACGGACGCGTCCGCGGCGGGCTGTGGACGGCTCGACCGTGCCACCCGCGGACCACAGTAGCCGAACACGTGTTCGACGCCAGCGACACGCCGTCAGCCGATCGTCACGGCCTGCCCGGGCTCCAGGACGTGGACCTCGCACCCGGGCGCGAGCCGGTGGGCGGCCGCGGCGAACGCGCGCCCCGCCCGGTCCATCCACCCCGGCGGCAGCCGCCGCGACACCGGGAGGTGCAGCGTCCCCCAGTGCACCGGCACCGCGTGCCGCGCCCCCACGAGGGCGCAGACCCGCGCGGCCTGCACCGGGTCCATGTGCCCGCCCGACAGCCGCGGCCCCCACCCGCCCACCGGCACCAGCGCCACGTCGACGGCGCCGCCGGCCGCCGCGGGGATCTCGGCCATCGCCGGGTACGGCTCGGTGTCGCCCGCGAACCACAGCGTCAGGGACGGGGCCCGCACCACGAAGCCGCTCGCCGCGTTCGGCCGGTGCGGCATCGGCCGGTGCCCGTGCACCGCGTGCACCGTGCGCACCTGGACGCCCTCGCCGCCGGGCACGTCCCACCACCGGCCCTCCGCGAGCGGGACGCCGTGCACGCCGTGCTCGGCCAGCCAGTGGGCGCTGCTCGGCGCCGCCAGCACCGGAACGTCGCCCAGCAGGCGCAGCGACGGCAGCTCGGCGTGGTCGTGGTGCAGGTGGGACACCAGCGCGGCCCGCGCCCCGGCCCAGTCCTGCACCCGCGGCGCCTGCCCGCGGCGGCGCAGCAGCCCGGCGTGCCGGCGCAGCAGCGGGTCGGTCACCAGCCGGACGCCGTCGACGTCCAGCACCGTCGAGGCGTGGCCCAGCCACCGCACGTCGACGCTCACGGCACCTGCCCGACCCGCTGCGGGACGTCGACCCGCAGCCCGGCGGCCTCCAGCCACGCGACGAGCTGGCGGTGCACGGCGTCGGCACCCACCAGCAGGCGCGCCCCGGCGACGTCCTCGCGCAGCGCGTCGTCGACCTCCAGGCCCACGGGGTGCAGCAGGAACGCGTCGTTCTGGTGACCCCCGAGCCCGCCGTGCGAGCCGACCTGCCCCTCGAACGCGTGCACCCGTCCACCGGCGCCGACGGCCGACACGAGGAGCAGGTCGCCGGTGTGCGGCAGGCGCGCCGCCCGCGCCAGGTCGGCGCGCGCCCGGGGACCGTAGGGCGTCAACGGGTCCTCGCCCTGGACCGCGTCGCCCGACGCCCCCGGCTCCAGGACCCGCAGGCCGCGCGGGCCCACCGCGACCAGGCCGTGCGCGCGCGAGTCCACGACCACCACGCCGACCGCCGTCCGCGCGACCAGCCCCGGCACGAGCCGCGGCCAGCGCTCGGACACCTCCTCGAGCGTCAGCCGGCCCGGCGCGTCGGCGAACCAGACCAGGCCGAGGTTCCCGGAGCCGACGACCACCACGTCGGGCGCCTCGCCCGCACCCGGTGCTCCGCCGCGCCCGTGCTCCCGCACCCGCTGCCGCGCGTCCGGGCCCCGGCGCCGGCGGTCGTGCACGGCCCCGGGGCCGAGCAGCGCGCGCTCGCCGCCGCGGTCCAGCAGCGACGCCAGCAGCGCGTTCACCGGGCCCCAGGCCTCGTCGTCGGCGCCCTGCACCCCGTCGACCGCCGCGACGCCGCCCGGTGCGCACGGAGGCCCCATGAGGTCGCGGACCGTCTCGAGCAGCGTGCGACCCTCGACCTGCTCGTACGTCGCACCGAGCGCCTGACCGTGGTCCGAGAGGACGACGACGTCGTAGGCGCGCGGTGCGGCCGCCACGACGCGCTCGAGGACCCGCACCACCTGGTCGAGCCCCTCGAGCGCCCGCAGCGACTCCGGCCGGGTCGGGCCAGCGTGGTGGGCGATCTCGTCGTAGTCCACGAAGTCGACGTACACCACGGGGTCACCGCGCACGAGCGCGTCGGCGACCAGCGACGTCGCCAGGTCGCGCAGCAGCACGTTCGTCACGCCCCGCAGGAGCACGTACCAGCCGGCGCGGGAGATCCGCGGGCGGACGTCGTAGACCCGCTGGCGGCGCGCCTGGTACAGCTCCTTGACGACCTCGCCGACGGTGGCCGTGACCGCGCGGGCCAGCACGAACGGGCGGGCGAAGAACCGCACGTACCCCGGCCCGGGCCCCAGCCCGTCCCGGCGGCCTCGGCTCATGACCAGGTAGGACGCCGCCGCGTCGCCGGAGAACATCGTCGCGACCGCCGTCCCGCCGCCGGCGAGCAGACCCCGCCCGTCGCTGAGGGAGGCCTCGACCCGGGCGGCGTCGTCGGGGTGGTTGGCGACGACCAGACGGCCCAGCTCCCGGTCCCACCAGCGGAACGCCGGGATCGCGTCGGCCGCGCCGTGCAGGACGCCGGCGTGCGCGGCGGGGGTCGTCGCGGGCACCGACGCCCACCACGGCTCGACGCGGTGCGACCCGTCCTCGAGCCAGCGGGCCAGCGTGGGGGCGAGCCCGGCCTCGACGGCCTGCGCGAGCACGGGGGCGCTGACGCCGTCGAGCTGCACGACGAGCAGACCCGGTGGCCGGCTCGCACCCGCGGGCCGTGCGCCGGTGCGCCGGGCGTGCCGGCGGGCGTGCAGGAGCACGTCGGCGACGACGTACTCGTTGTCGCTCGACCCCCACAGCCACCGGGACGCACCCAGCACGACCGCGGCGACCGTCAGCACCCCGACGACCGACCACGCCGACGCGACGACGATGCCCGGGACGACCGCCAGCGCCGCCCACGCGACCGCGACCTGCGCCAGCAGCCCGGCCACCAGCGCGCCGGCCGCGCCCGCGACGTGCGCGAGGCGGCGCAGCGGCACGCGCAGCAGCACGTCGCCGGCCGTCACGGCCGCCGCCACGGCCAGCACGGCCCACGGGGCGGACGCCCCCACGCCGTCGACCACGGCGATCGCGAGGCCGAGCCCGGCCGCGGTGGTCAGCAGGACGACGCCCGCCTCGAGCGCGTCGACCAGCAGGCCCCACCGCGGCGCGGCGCTCATGCCGCGTCCCTCAGCGCTGCCCGGGGCGCGGCGGCGCCTGCCGGTGCGGGTCGCTCCCCCAGCGCCGGGCGTCCGGCAGGCCCAGCGCGTCGCACAGCGCGTGCCAGACCTCGCGCGGCTCGGTGCCGTCGGCGAGCGCGGCGCCGGCGGTCCGCCCGCCGAGCGCGTCGAGCACGAGCTCGTCGACGAGCAGGCGGCCCTGGGCCCGCCCGAGCACGTCGTCGACCAGGTCGGTGAACTCGCGGTACCTCACACCCCCAGCCTGCCACCGGCCGGTGCTGCGGCGCGCCGCGGACGCGCCGCGCCGCAGGCCCGGACGGCACGTGTGGGTGCCCGCCCCCACAATGGCCCGGTGGTGCTGGACCGGTTCTCCCCTGCGACGCGTGCCTGGTTCACGGGCGCGTTCGAGGCGCCCACCGCGGCCCAGGCCGGTGCGTGGGAGGCCGTCGCCGGCGGCGGGCACGCGCTGGTGGTCGCACCGACGGGGTCGGGCAAGACCCTCGCCGCGTTCCTCTGGGCGCTCGACGGCCTGCTCACCGGCCCGGTGCCGCCGGACCCGGCGCAGCGCTGCCGCGTGCTGTACGTCTCCCCGCTCAAGGCGCTCGCGACCGACGTCGAGCGCAACCTGCGGTCCCCGCTCGTGGGCGTGCGGCAGGCCGCCACGCGGCAGGGCCTGGAGCTGCCGGAGGTGCGCGTCGGGATCCGCACGGGCGACACCCCGCCGAACGAGCGGCGGGCGTTCGCCACGAGCCCGCCGGACGTGCTCATCACCACCCCCGAGTCGCTGTACCTCGTGCTGACGTCGGCGGCACGCCGGGGCCTGGCGGGCGTGCGGACCGTGATCGTCGACGAGGTGCACGCGGTGGCGGGCACCAAGCGCGGCTCCCACCTGGCCCTGAGCCTGGAGCGGCTCGACGCGCTGCTCGAGCGCGAGGACGGCCCGGGACCGGCCCAGCGGGTCGGCCTGTCCGCGACCGTCCGCCCGGTCGACGCCGTCGCGGCCTACCTCGGCGGCTCCCGGCCCCTCGCGGCGGGCGGGCGGCCGGTGGTGGTCGTGCAGCCGCCGTCGCAGAAGGTCGTCGAGGTCGAGGTCGTCGTCCCCGTCCCGGACCTGACGGCACCGGGCGGGGCGCCAGGACCCGCGGGCGCGCCGCCCCCGGCACCCGGGTCGGGCGCGTGGGCCGGCGACGACGAGGCCGGCGGGGGCGCCGGCGACGCGACGACCCGTGCGTCGGTCTGGCCGCACGTCGAGGAGCGCGTGGTCGACCTCGTGGCCGCGCACCGCTCGACGCTGGTGTTCACCAACTCCCGGCGCGGCGCCGAGCGCCTGACGGCCCGCATCAACGAGGTCTGGGCCGAGCGGCAGGGGCAGGACCTGCCCGACCCGGGTGCGCTCGCACCGGCGCAGGTGCCGTCGGCGTCCGGCACGGCCGTGGGCGTCGACACCCGCGACGCCGCCCAGGTGGTGGCGCGCGCCCACCACGGGTCGATGAGCCGCGCCGAGCGCACCCGCACGGAGTCCGAGCTCAAGGCGGGTCGGCTCCCGGCCGTGGTCGCGACGAGCTCGCTCGAGCTGGGCATCGACATGGGGGCGCTGGACCTCGTCGTGCAGGTCGGGTCGCCGCCGTCCGTGGCGTCCGGGCTGCAGCGCGTGGGCCGCGCGGGCCACCAGGTCGGGGCGGTCTCGCGCGGCGTGGTGTTCCCGACGTTCCGCGGCGAGCTCGTGCCCGCCGCCGTGACCGCCCTGCGCATGCGCAGCGGCGAGCTGGAGGCGCTCCAGGTGCCGGCGAACCCGCTGGACGTGCTCGCCCAGCAGGTCGTCGCGATGGTCGCGGTCGAGGACTGGACGGTCGACGACCTCGCGCGGGTGGTGCGCCGAGCGGCGCCCTACGCGACCCTGGGCGACGCGACGCTGCGAGCGGTGCTGGACATGCTCGCCGGCCGCTACCCCTCCGAGGAGTTCGCCGAGCTGCGGCCGCGGGTCGTGTGGGACCGGGTGGGCGACGTGCTCTCCGCGCGGCCCGGTGCGCTGCGCCTCGCCGTCACGAGCGGCGGCACGATCCCCGACCGCGGCCTGTACGGGGTCTTCCTCGCCACCGGTGCGCCCACGGGCGACGTGCCCGTCGACGCCGAGACGTCGGCCGGACGGGTCCGCGGCGGGCGCCGGGTCGGGGAGCTGGACGAGGAGATGGTCTACGAGTCGCGCGTCGGCGACACGTTCACCCTCGGGTCCAGCACGTGGCGGATCGAGGAGATCACCCCGGACCGCGTGCTCGTGACCCCCGCACCCGGGGTGCCGGGCCGCCTGCCGTTCTGGAAGGGCGACTCCCCCGGCCGGCCGGCCGAGCTCGGGCGCGCGATGGGCGCCTGGGTGCGCGAGGTGCTCGCGCTGCCGGAGGCCGGCGCCCGGGCACGCGTCGAGGGCGCCGGCCTCGACCCGTGGGCCGCCGACAACCTCCTGACGTACCTGACCGAGCAGCAGGCGTCGACCGGGCAGGTCCCGTCGGACACCGTCGTCGTCGTCGAGCGGTTCCGTGACGAGCTCGGCGACTGGCGCGTCGTCGTGCACTCGCCGTACGGCGCGCGGGTGCACGCGCCGTGGGCGCTCGTCGTGGCGGCACGGCTGCGCGAGCGGTACGGCGTCGACGTGGCCGCGATGCACGCCGACGACGGGATCGTGCTGCGCCTGCCGGACGTGCTCGACGCGGGGCCCGACGGCGGCTGGGGCCCGGACGGCGAGCCCGCCGGCGGCCGGACCCCCGACGACGGTCCGGGGCTGCGGGTCGAGGACCTCCTGGTCGACCCGGACGACGTGCTCGACGCCGTCCGGGACGAGCTGGCGCAGTCGGCGATGTTCGGGGCGCGGTTCCGCGAGGCCGCCGGGCGGGCGCTGCTGCTGCCCCGCCGCCGCCCGGACCGGCGCCAGCCGCTGTGGCAGCAGCGCCAGCGGGCCGCACAGCTGCTGCAGGTCGCGTCGCGGCACGCGGACTTCCCGATCCTGCTCGAGGCCGTGCGCGAGTGCCTGCAGGACGACTTCGACACCGCGGCGCTCACGGAGCTCATGCGCGACGTCGCGTCCGGGCGGGTCAAGGTCGTCGAGGTCACGACCCCCCAGCCGTCCCCGTTCGCCCGGTCGCTGCTGTTCGGGTACACCGCGCAGTTCCTCTACGAGGGCGACGCGCCGCTGGCCGAGCGCCGGGCGGCGGCCCTGACGCTGGACCCCACGCTGCTGGCCGAGCTGCTCGGGCAGGGCGGCCAGTCCCAGCTCGCGGACCTGCTCGACCCCGCCGCGGTCGAGCGCACCGAGGCCGAGATCGGCGGGACGGCCCCCGACCGCCGGGCGGGCACCCTCGAGCAGGTCGCCGACGTCCTGCGCCGGCACGGCCCGCTCACGGTCGACGACGTCGCCGCGCGGACCGCGGAGCCCGTCCGCGAGCAGGTCCCCGCGTGGCTCGACGCGCTCGCGCGGTCCCGGCGCGCGATCCGGGTGCGGATCGGCGGCCTGCCGACCGACCGGGCCGAGCAGTGGGCGGCCGTCGAGGACGCGGGCCGGCTGCGTGACGCCCTCGGCGTCGCGCTCCCCGTCGGGGTGCCCGAGGTGTTCACCGAGGTGCTGCCCGACCCGCTGGGCGACCTGCTGCGCCGGCACGCGCGCACGCACGGCCCGTTCCCCGCGTCGGCCGCCGCCACCCGGTTCGGGCTCGGCGTGGCCGTGGTCACCGAGACGCTGCGCCGGCTCGAGGCGGCCGGCGTGCTCGTGCAGGGCAGGCTGCGGCCCGACGTGCTCGGCGGCACCGGCGACGAGTACTGCGACGCCGACGTGCTGCGGACCCTGCGGCGCCGGTCCCTGGCGGCGCTGCGCGCGCAGGTCGAACCGGTCGACCCGCAGGTGCTCGGCGTGTTCCTGCCCCGCTGGCAGGGCGTGCACCCGGTGGGGCGGCGCGCGGACGGCGGCTCGGGGCTGCGCGGCGTGGACGCCGTCGCCCGGGCCGTCGAGCAGCTGGCCGGGGTCCCGCTGCCGGCCTCGGCCCTGGAGACCCACGTGCTGCCCGCGCGCGTCCCGGGGTACCAGCCGGCGATGCTCGACGAGCTGACCGCGGCGGGCGAGGTCCTGTGGGCCGGGCACGCCGCGCTCGCCGGGCACGACGGCCTGGTGTCCCTGCACCCCGTCGCCGTGGCCGACCTGACGCTCGCGCACCCTGCCGCGGCGCCGGCCGTCCCGCACGGACCGGTGCACGCGGCCGTCCTCGCCGCGCTGGCCGGGGGTGGCGCGTGGTTCCTGCAGGCCCTGGTCGACAGGGTGCACGCCGCCTGGTCCGGCGACGACGAGCAGTCCGAGCCTGCCCCGGGGTCGACGGCGGTGCTCGGCGCGCTGTGGGACCTCGTCTGGTCCGGGCACGTGACGAACGACGCCCTCACGCCGCTGCGCGCCTGGCTCGGCACGGGCACCACGGCGCACCGCACCCAGCCCGCGCCGGCGCGCGGCCGTGCGCTGCGCCCCCGCCTCGGCCTGCGTGCCCTTCCCGCGGTCGGCACCCCCCGTGCGGACGCCCGCACGGGGGCGACCGGGTCGGGCCGGTGGTCGCTGCTGCCGGCGCGCGAGCCGGACCCGACGTTGCGCGCGCACGCGCTGGCGGCCCAGCTCCTCGACCGCCACGGTGTCCTGACCCGTGCGGTCGCCCCTGCCGAGGGGATCGGGGCGCGGTTCGGCGACGTGTACAAGGTCCTCTCGACGCTCGAGCAGGCGGGGCAGGTGCGCCGCGGGTACTTCGTCGAGCGCCTCGGGGGCTCGCAGTTCGCGCTGCCCGGTGCTGTGGACCGCCTGCGCGCCGACGGCGACGTCGTCGACCGCGCTCGCGAGCGGGCCACCCTGCGGCGCGAGGACGGAGCCGCGGCCGGCCCGCAGCTGCCGTGGCAGGAGGTGCCTCCCGTGCCGTGGTCGGCACCGGCCGGACCGCTGCCCTGGTCTCCGGGCCAGCAGGAGCCCGCACCCGTCACCTCCGGCAGCCCGTGGGTCGTGGTGCTCGCCGCCACCGACCCGGCCAACCCGTACGGGGCCGCGCTCGCCTGGCCGGACCCGCCGCACGCCGGCGAGGGTCCGCGCCACCGGCCCGGCCGCAAGGCGGGTGCGCTCGTCGTGCTCGTCGACGGCGCGCTGGTGCTGCACCTCGAGCGCGGCGGGCGCACCCTGCTGACGTTCAGCGACGACCCGGAGGTGCTGCGTGCCGCGGCGGCCGGGCTCGTGGACGCCGTCCGCACGCGGCACGCCGGCCGGCTCACGGTGAGCCGGGCCGACGGGGCCCCGGTGCTGACGGCGGCGGCCCTGCAGTCGCCGGTCGCGCTCGCCCTGACGGGCGCGGGGTTCGTGACCACGCCGCGCGGGCTGCGGCTGCACGCGCCGTGACGACCGGGAGGAGGGCCCGTGCCCGAGGGTGACGTGCTGCGTCGCACGGCGGCACGGCTCGACGCGGCGCTCGCCGGGCAGGTGCTGGTGCGCTCCGACCTGCGCTGGCCCAGCGCGGCGACGACGGACCTGACGGGCCGCACCGTCCTCGGCACCCGCCCCTACGGCAAGCACCTGCTCACACGCCTGGACGACGGCCGCACCCTGCACACGCACCTGCGGATGGACGGCACGTGGCGGGTGGTGCCGACCGACGACGCACGGGCGGCCGCGCGGCACCCCCGGGTGCGGGCGGTCCTCGGCACGGCGCGGTGGACGGCCGTGGGGTCGCTGCTCGGGATGCTCGACGTGCTGCGCACCCGGGACGAGCACGAGGTCGTGGGGCACCTGGGACCCGACGTGCTCGACGAGGACTTCGACGACGAGACGCCGGGGGTGCCGTGGCCCGGCCCACCCGTGGTCGACCACCCCGCGCCCGGCCTGCCGGAGGCCGTGCGCCGGTGGGCGGCACAGGGGTCGCGCCCGGTCGGGGAGCTGCTGCTCGACCAGCGGGTCGCCGCCGGGATCGGCACGATCTTCATGGCGGAGTCGCTCTTCGCGCTGCGCTGGTGGCCGTGGGCCCCCGCGGACCGGGTGGACGACCCGGCCGCGGTGCTGCGCACGGCCCGCGCCCTCATGCGCGCGTCGGTGCTCTCCGGACGGCCCGACCCGAAGGTCCACACGCGCGCCGGGCGCCCGTGCGTGCGGTGCGGCACCCGCCTGCGCCGTGACGAGGTCGGCACGGCACCGCAGCAGCGTCCGGTGTTCTGGTGCCCGCGCTGCCAGGTGCGCGGCGCACCGCCCCGCTGACACCGGCGGGCGGCCGAACCCGTGGCAGACGGCGACGGCGGCCCGCGCGACCCCGTCGGGTGCGCGAGCCGCCGCGTGCGCGGTCAGCCGACCGGGGCGAGCTCCGCCCGCGTCTGCATCCAGCTGCGTCCGGTGTCGCCGTCGACCGCGGCCGCCAGGTCGGCCGGGACGGTGTCGGGCACGAGCAGGCCCTCGGCGACCGCGATCCGGTCGCTGACCTCGCGCAGCACGAGGGACATGGGCACGTCGAGCGCGTCGCAGATGCTGCTCAGCAGCTCCGACGACGCCTCCTTCTGCCCGCGCTCGACCTCGCTGAGGTAGCCGAGGGAGACACGGGCCGCCGAGGACACCTCACGCAGGGTGCGGCCCTGGCGCTGGCGCGCGTCCCGCAGGACGTCGCCGATCTCACGTCGCAGCACGACCATCCGGGCTCCCCCCCTCACGTCTTGTCCCTCGTCGAGCGGGCCGCGCCCCAGGGGGCGACCCGTCCCCGACAGGTGGGCCGTCGGGAGACGTCCACCGTACCGCGCACCGCCCGGGTGCGCGTCCGAGCCTCGCTGGGGCGGTCGGGTGCTCATCACGCCTGCTCCAACGCGGTGCCCCGCGCCCCTGTTCCCCGGGCCCGGGAAGTCACCCCCGCGGCCGTGTCACCCGTGCAGGGCCTCGCGGGCCAGGGCGAGGACCGCGTCGACGGTCGCCCGCCGGACGGCGTCGCGACCGCCGGGCAGCGTGAGCGACCGACCCCGCGCGACGCCCGTGGCGTGGACCGCGACGTGCACCGTGCCCGCGGGGTGGCCGTCCTGCGGGTCGGGACCCGCGACGCCGGTGGTGGCCAGGCCCACGTCGGCACCCAGCCGGTCGCGCACGCCCGCGGCCATCGCCGCCGCGACCTGCGCGTCGACGGCCCCGCGCCGTGCCAGCAGGTCGGCGTCGACACCGAGGAGCACGTGCTTGAGGTCGGTCGCGTAGGCGACGACACCCCCGCGGAGCACGCGCGACGCCCCGGGGACGTCGACCAGCGTGGCCGTCACGAGACCGCCGGTGAGCGACTCCGCGACCGCGAGGGTCAGCCCGCGGGCGGCGAGCAGGTCGAGCAGGTCCCGCGCCGACGCCGCGCTCGGTGCGGGCCCGACGCCGCCGCTCACGACCGGCCGGTCGCTGCCCCGCGCGGGGCGGCCGCCCGGGCCTCGCGCCGGATCCGCAGCGCGGTGCGCACGTAGTCCAGCCCGGTGACGACCGTGACGACGACGGCCGCGACCATCGCGACCCACGCGACGACGGTCACGAAGGCGGGCAGACGGTCGAGCGGGAGCAGGAACAGCGGGATCGCGACCGACTGCAGCACGGTCTTGAGCTTGCCGCCGCGCGACGCCGGCAGCACCACGTAGCGCAGGAGGAAGAACCGCATGACGGTGATCCCGAGCTCGCGGACCAGCACCACGGCGGGCACCCACCACGGCAGGTCGCCCAGCCAGGACAGCAGCACGAGCGCGGTGCCGATGAGGAGCTTGTCGGCGATCGGGTCGAGCATCTTGCCCAGGTCGGTGACCTGGTTCGAGCGTCGGGCGAGCCACCCGTCGACGCGGTCCGTCGCCGCGGCGAGCACGAAGAGCCCGGTGGCCAGGACCCGGCCCGAGGTCGTGTGACCGCCGTCGGCGAGCAGCACGACCGCGAACACCGGGACGACGGCGATCCGCAGGACGGTCACGACGTTGGCCAGGTTCCAGGCGGAGGGCACGGCGTCGGACACCGGTACACCCTACGTCCGGGCCGCGCCCCCGCGGGCCCGGAACCGGGGCTGATCTTCGCCGGCACCCCCTCGGCCAGGGCTGCGACCTGCGCAGACGTCGTCCGTCAGCGCTCGGACGGGACCTCCTGGGCGGCGCCGAAGAGCCAGCCCTGGCCGTAGCGCCAGCCGTTGTGGCGCAGGAACTCCGCCTGCTCCTCGTGCTCGATGCCCTCGGCGATGGTCACCATCGCGAGCTCGCGGGCCAGGGCACCGAGGGCGCGCACGACCCGGCCCGCGGTGGGGTCGTGCGGGATGCCCGAGGTGAACGACATGTCGAGCTTGACGCCCGCCACGGGCAGGTCCCGCAGGTACTGCAGCGGCGAGACGCCCGTGCCGAAGTCGTCGAGGAGGATCGGCACGCCCGCCGCGGACAGCTGGGTGAGCTCGTGCCGGATGCGCGTGCCCGACGCCACCAGCGACGACTCGGTGAGCTCGACGACCAGGCGCCCCGCGGTGACGCGGTGCCGGGACAGCTCCTGCAGCAGGCGGGTGGCGAACTCGCCGTCGCCGAGCTGGTCGGCCGACACGTTGACCGAGACCCACCGACCGGTGTCCTCGGTGCGGGCGAGGAACTCCACGACCTGCATCACCACGAGCTGGCCGAGCGCGACGGCGACCCCCGCCTCCTGGAGGTGCGGCAGGAACGCACCGGGCAGCAGGAGCCCCCGCTGCGGGTGCTGCCAGCGCACGAGCGCCTCGTACCCGACCACGTGCACGTCGGACAGGTCGACGATCGGCTGGTAGTGCACGACGAGCTCGCCCTGCGCGACCGCCTGCTGGAGCTCGCGCTGCAGGGTCGTCGCGGTCGCGAGCTCCATCGACGCGTCGTAGACCTCCGTGCGCCCCCGCCCGGCGGCCTTGGCCCGGTACAGCGCGGCGTCCGCGGCCGCCAGCAGGGTCGGGGCCCCGGCCTCGACGAGGTGCGCCTCGGCGAGCGCGATCCCGACGCTCGCGCCGACGCCCATGCGCCGGCGGCCGACGCGCAGCGGCTCGCGCAGGCCCGTGTGGATCTCCGAGGCGACCTCGAACACCGCCTTGACGGCGTCGGCGTCCTGCACCACGACGACGAACTCGTCGCCCCCGAGCCGGGCGACGGTGCCGGCGCCGCCGGTGGCGGCGCGCAGCACGCCGGCGACGTGCACGAGGACCTCGTCGCCGGCCGGGTGCCCGTACCGGTCGTTGACCTCCTTGAACCCGTCGAGGTCGCACGCGAGCACCGCGATCCGGTCCTGCGCCCCGGGCTGCTCCAGCGCCGACTGCAGGACCTCCTGCAGCAGGGTCCGGTTGGCCAGGCCCGTCAGCGGGTCGTGCATGGCCCGGTGCGTGAGCATCTCGGCCTGCAGCCGTGACTCGGTGGCGTCGCGCACCTGGACGACGAAGTGGTCCGGGCGTCCCTCCGGCCCGCGGACGAGCGCGGCGTCGAGCACCACCCAGACGAGGTGCCCGTCGGCCCGGCGGCAGCGCATCTCCAGGGAGAACCGGTGCTGCCCGCCACCGAGCAGCCGGTCCATCTCCATGCGCTGCTGGGCGCGGTCCTCGGGGGCGGCGAGCTCGTCGAGGCGGAACCCCCGCAGCCCCGCGACGTGCGTGCCGAGCAGGTCCGCGAGCGCCGCGTTGGCCTCGGTGATCTGCCAGTCCAGGTCGACCAGGGCCATCCCGATGGGGGCGTTCTCCATCGCCACCCGGAACTGCGTCTCGCTGCGGGACAGCGCGACCTCCGCCTCGTGCCGGACGGTGACGTCGACCAGGGTGGTGAGGACCGCGGGCCGGGTGCCGTCCGCCGCGGGCACGGGCCGGGCGGCGACCTGGACGACCCGCGGGCGGGTGCCGGGCACGGGGGCGAGCACGCCGACGACGAGGGGCTCGCCGCCCGGGCGTGCGCCGCGCTGCGCACCGAGAACCGCGGCCGGGTGCATCGCCAGGCCGTGCTCGTCGACGAACGGCACCGCCAGGTCGGCGACGCGCCGGCCCACGGCGTCCCCGGCGTCGACGCCGAGGATGGCGGCGGCCCGCGCGGAGATGTCGAGGACCAGCCCGTCCTCCGACTGCACGAGGACGCCCTCGCGGGTCACGGCCTGCAGCGCGTCGTACCGCTGCCGCAGCTCGAGGGCGTGCCGCAGCAGGTCGACGTTGCGGCGTGCCTGCCGCCGGGCCCGGTCCAGCAGCACGAGGACGGTGACGAGGGCGACCACGGCGACGGCGGCGATGACCGCGCTGACCGCTCCGACCGGTGCGACGAGGTCGGCGCTCACCTCACGCCTGCGGGTCGGACCAGGGCGGTGCCTCGTCCTCGCCGGCGCCCGGCTCGTCGTCCTCGGCGCCGGGCTCGCCGCGCAGCATCGCGAGCGTGCCGGGCAGGTCGTCGGGGGTGATGAGGACCTCGCGGGCCTTCGACCCCTCGGACGGGCCGACGATCTCACGGGACTCGAGCAGGTCCATGAGCCGGCCGGCCTTGGCGAACCCGACGCGCAGCTTGCGCTGCAGCATCGACGTCGAGCCGAACTGGGTGGTGACCACGAGCTCGGCGGCCTGCAGGAGCAGGTCGAGGTCGTCGCCGATGTCCTCGTCGACCTGCTTCTTGGGTGCCGCTGCCGCGACGTCCTCGCGGTAGACGGGCTTGAGCTGGCCCTTGACGTGCTCGACGACGGCGTGGATCTCGGACTCCGAGACCCACGCGCCCTGGGTGCGCATGGGCTTGGCCGCGCCCATCGGCAGGAACAGCGCGTCGCCCTGGCCGATGAGCTTCTCGGCGCCCGGCTGGTCGAGGACGACGCGGGAGTCCGTCAGCGAGCTCGTCGCGAACGCGAGCCGCGACGGCACGTTCGCCTTGATCAGGCCCGTCACGACGTCGACCGACGGGCGCTGGGTGGCGAGCACGAGGTGGATGCCGGCGGCGCGGGCGAGCTGGGTGATCCGCTGGATCGACGCCTCGACGTCCCGCGGGGCGACCATCATGAGGTCGGCGAGCTCGTCGACGATGACCAGCAGGTACGGGTAGGTGGCGATCTTGCGCTCGGAGCCCGGCAGGGGCTTGACCTTGCCGGCCCGCACGGCGGCGTTGAAGTCGTCGATGTGCTTGTACCCGAACATCGCCAGGTCGTCGTACCGCGCCTCCATCTCCTTGACCACCCACTCGAGGGCCTCCGCGGCCTTCTTGGGGTTGGTGATGATGGGCGTGATCAGGTGCGGGATGCCCTCGTACAGGGTGAGCTCGACGCGCTTGGGGTCGACGAGGATCATCCGGACCTCGTCGGGCGTGGAGCGCATGAGGATCGAGACGATCATCGAGTTGACGAACGAGGACTTGCCCGCGCCGGTGGCGCCGGCGACCAGCAGGTGCGGCATCTTCGCCAGGTTCGCCACGACGTACCCGCCCTCGACGTCCTTGCCGACGCCGATGACCATGGGGTGCTCGGTGCGCTTGGAGGCCGACGAGCGCAGCACGTCGCCGAGCGCGACCGTCTCGCGGTCGCTGTTGGGGATCTCGATGCCGATCGCGGACTTGCCGGGGATCGGCGAGAGGATCCGCACGTCCGCGCTGGCCACGGCGTACGCGATGTTCTTGGACAGGGCGGTCACGCGCTCGACCTTGGTGCCCAGGCCCAGCTCGACCTCGTACCGGGTGACCGTGGGGCCGCGCGTGAAGCCGGTGACCTTGGCGTCGATGTCGAACTGCTCGAGCACGGACGTCAGGGAGTCGACGACGCGGTCGTTGGCGGCCGACCGGACCTTGTGGGGTGCGCCCTTGGCGAGCGCGTCCTCGCCGGGCAGCACGTAGACGACGTCGCCCTCGAGCATCGGCTGCTCGCCGCGGGGCACCGCGGTCGTGGGCGGCGCGCTGAGGTTCGCGGCCCGGCTGACGACCTTCTCGGTGGGGGCCGTGCGGGGCGCCGCGGGCATCCGCTCGGTGGGGTCCTCGACGGTCTCGTCGACGCCCGGCTCGCCCGGGTGCTCGTGGTGCACGAGGGCGGCCCGCTCGAAGGCCTCGTCGCCCTCGTACCCGTCGAGCAGCGGGTCGGGCTCGTCGCCCGTCGTGTCCCTCTTCGGGCGCCGACCCAGCCGGCGGGGTCGGCGCGGCTTCGGCTCGTCCTGCGGCCGGGCGCTGTGCAGGGCCTCGATGACCAGGGGGGCGTCGTCGTCCTGCGCGGCGTCCTCGGCCGGGTGCTGCCCCGTCAGCCGGCGGTACAGCCCGGCCAGGCGCGGACCGATCAGGTGCACGGGCGTCGCGGTGACCACGAGCACGCCGAAGAAGGCCAGCAGGCCCAGCAGCAGGCCCGCGACGACGGGGGTGAGCAGCGTCGCCAGCGGCGTCCCGACCGCGTAGCCGACGATCCCCCCGGCCTCGCGCTGGGCCGCCATGTCGTCCGTCCCGGGCCGCCCCGACGTCAGGTGGACGATCGAGCACACGGCCACGGCGATCGCGCTCAGGCCGATCGTGATCCGGGAGTTGGCCTGGGTGCGCTCGGGGTGGCGCATGAGCCGCACGGCCAGGCCGAGCAGCACCACGGGCACGCCGACGCCGACGACGCCGAACGTCCCCGCCACGACGTTGTGGATCACGTCGCCGGCGGTGCCGGACAGGTCCCACCACTCGCGGGCCGCGACGACGACCGCCAGCGCGAGCAGGGTGAACGCCACGCCGTCGCGGCGGTGCGCGGGGTCGAGGTCGCGGGCCCCGTGGCCGAGCCGGCGGGCGGTGCCCCCGACCAGGTGGGCCCCGCCCATCCAGATGCCGCGCACCACGCGCAGCGGCAGGGCCGGCTGGCGCGGCGGCGGGGCCGACCGGCCCGAGGGACGCGACGACCCGCCGCGTGCCGCACCCTTCGCCGGGGCGCCGGCGCGCGCCGGACGCGTCGAGCTCGAGGTCGTGCGGGTCGCCATGGTCCTCACGGTAGCCCGCCCGCCGCCGCGACGGCGGGCGCTGCGACGCGTGTCGGACCGCGCGCGGCTACGCCTCGACGACGACGGGGATGATCATCGGGCGCCGCCGCAGCCGCCCCGACACCCAGCGGCCCACGACGCGGCGCATCACCTGCTGGAGCTGGTGGGTGTCGGTCGCACCGCCGCGCACGGCCTCCTCCAGCGCCTGCGTCAGCTGCGGCAGCACGGCGTCGAAGACGTCGTCGGGCTCGGCGACGCCGCGCGCGTGGATCTGCGGGCCCGCGAGCACGGTGCCGTCCTGCGACGAGACCACCGCGAAGATCGACACGAAACCCTCGTCGCCGAGGATCCGGCGGTCCTTGAGCTCGACCTCCGTGATCGCGCCCACGCTCGACCCGTCGACGTACACGTACCCGCAGGGCACGGCGCCGACGACGCTGGCCCGCCCGTCGACGAGGTCGACGACGACACCGTCCTCCGCGAGGACGACCCGGTCCGCGGGCACGCCGGTCCTCACCGCGAGCGCGGCGTTGGCGACCAGGTGCCGGACCTCGCCGTGGACCGGCATGACGTTGCGCGGGCGCAGGACGTTGTAGCAGTACAGGAGCTCGCCGGCGCTGGCGTGACCCGAGACGTGGACCTTGGCGTTCCCCGAGTGCACGACGCGCGCCCCCAGGCGCATCAGCCCGTTGATGACGCGGAACACGGCGTTCTCGTTGCCCGGGATGAGGCTCGACGCGAGCACCACGGTGTCGCCGGCGCCGACGGAGACCTTGTGGTCCTTGTTCGCCATCCGCGACAGCGCCGCCATCGGCTCGCCCTGGGAGCCGGTGCACATGAGCACGACGCGGTCGTCGGGCAGGTGCTCGACCTGCTTGATGTCGACGAGCGCCCCGTCGGGGACCTTGAGGTACCCCAGCTCGGCGGCGATGCCCATGTTGCGGACCATGGAGCGCCCGACGAGCGCGACCTTGCGGTCGTTGGCGACGGCGGCGTCGACGACCTGCTGGACGCGGTGCACGTGCGAGGCGAACGACGCGACGACGACGCGCCCGGTGGACTCGGCGAAGACCTGGTCGAGCACGGGGCCGATCTCGCGCTCGGGGGCGACGAAGCCGGGGACCTCCGCGTTGGTGGAGTCGACCATGAACAGGTCGACGCCCCGCTCGCCGAGGCGCGCGAACGCCCGCAGGTCGGTGATGCGACCGTCGAGCGGGAGCTGGTCCATCTTGAAGTCGCCGGTGTGCAGCACCGTGCCGGCGGCGGTGGTGACGGCCACCGCGAGCGCGTCGGGGATCGAGTGGTTCACGGCGACGAACTCGCACTCGAAGACGCCGAGCTGCTCGACCTGGCCCTCGCGCACGGCGAGCGTCAGGGGCGCGATGCGGTGCTCCTTGAGCTTGGCCTCGAGGAACGCGAGCGTCAGCTGCGAGCCGACGAGCGGGATGTCCGCGCGCAGCCGCAGGAGGTACGGCACCGCGCCGATGTGGTCCTCGTGGCCGTGCGTGAGCACGATCGCCTCGATGTCGTCGAGGCGGTCCTTGATGTAGTCGAAGTCCGGCAGGATCAGGTCGACGCCGGGCTGGTTGTCCTCGGGGAACAGCACGCCGCAGTCGATGACGAGCAGCCGGCCCTCGTGCTCGAGGACGGCCATGTTCCGCCCGACCTCGCCGAGCCCGCCGAGCGGGACGACCCGCAGGCCGCCCGCGGGCAGCGGCGGGGGCAGGGTCAGGTCGGGGTGGGGGTGGCTCATGGGTCTCCTGGTGAGGTGAGCGGCCCGCCGTCGTGGGGTCAGGCCGGGACGACGCCGAGCAGGCCCGCGGCCCGCAGGCCGTCGCGCACGCGGGCGGCCTCGTCGTCGGTGTACGGGACGAGGGGCAGCCGGGTGGCCCGGCTGGTCAGGGCTCCGACCTCCACGAGCGCCGCCTTCGCCGCCGCCGCCTGGAAGCCGTCGCCGTTGATGGCGGTGATCGCGGGGAGCATCCCGCGGAAGACCTCGAGCGCGGTGGCGGTCTCGCCCGCGTCCCAGGCGGCGACGAGCCGCGCGAACGCGTCCCCGAGCACCTGGGACGCGACGCCGACGTGCCCGACGGCGCCGTGCGCGAGGAACGCGGGCAGCAGGCCGTCGTCGCCGCAGTACCAGGCCAGGCCGGTGCGGGCGATCTTCGCGGTCGCGGCGGCGACGTCGCCGGTGGCGTCCTTGAGCGCGACGACGCGGGGGTGCTCGGCGAGGCGGTCGATCGTCGCCTCGGCGAGGCGGACGCCGGCGCGGCCGGGGATGTCGTAGAGCATCACGGGCAGGTCCGTCGAGCCCGCCACGTGCGTGACGTGGGCGACGATCCCCTCCTGGGAGGGTCGGGAGTAGTACGGGGAGACGACGAGGAGGCCGTGCGCGCCGGCCTCGGCGGCCTGCACGGCCATGCGCACGGCGTGCGCGGTGTCGTTCGAGCCGGCGCCGGCCACGACCCACGCCCGGTCGCCGACGGCGTCGACGACCGCGGCGACGAGGTCGGCCTTCTCGGGGGCGTGCGTCGTCGGCGCCTCGCCGGTCGTGCCGTTGAGCACGAGCCCGTCGTGACCGTGGTCGACGAGGTGCTCCGCGAGCCGCACCGCCGCGGCCAGGTCGACCGCGCCGTCGGGCGTCATGGGGGTGACCATCGCGGACAGCACGGCGCCGAAGGGGCGACCGGCGGGCGTCACGGGGGGCATGGGCACACCGTACCGCCCGGGCACCTCACGCCGGTGTGCGCTCCCACGTCTCGAACCGGTAGCGGGTGCCGGTGCGCGACGTCGCCCACGCACCGTCCGCGACCCGCGCCCAGCCGTCGCCGACCCGGGGCGCGAGGGTGTCGCCGGGCACGTCGACGTCGACGACCGTGACCTCCAGGCGGTCCGCGCGCGCGAGGGTCGCCGCGTAGACCTCCCCTCCCCCGACGACCCACACGTCCGGCGCCGACGCGAGCGCCGCGTCCAGGTCGTGCACGACCGTCGCACCCGGGGCGTCGAAGGCACGGTCCCGGGTGAGGACGAGGTTGCGGCGCCCGGGCAGCGGGCGGTACCGCGGCGGCAGCGACTGCCACGTCGCCCGCCCCATGAGCACGGTCGCGCCGTCGGTGACCTCGCGGAAGTGCGCGAGGTCCTCCGGCACGTGCCACGGCATCGCGCCGTCCGCCCCGATCACCCCCGCGGGCGTCTGGGCCCAGACCAGGCCGATCATCGCGTCAGACCGCCACGGGCGCGGCGATGGTCGGGTGGTGGCGGTACTCCTCGACCACGACGTCGTCCCAGGTGTACTCGAACAGGGACGGCGCGCGGCGCAGGTGCAGCGTCGGGTACGGGTACGGGTCGCGCGCGAGCTGCTCGGCGACCTGCTCGACGTGGTTGTCGTACACGTGGCAGTCCCCGCCGGTCCACACCAGGTCCCCGACCTCGAGGTCGACCTGCTGGGCGATCATGTGCGTGAGCAGCGCGTACGAGGCGATGTTGAACGGCACGCCGAGGAACAGGTCCGCCGAGCGCTGGTACACCTGGCACGACAGGCGCCCGTCGGCGACGTACAGCTGGAAGAACGCGTGGCAGGGCACCAGCGCCATGGCGTCGAGCTCGGCGACGTTCCACGCGGAGACGACGTGCCGGCGCGAGTCGGGGTTGGTGCGCAGGTCGCCCAGCACCCGCGCGAGCTGGTCGACGTGACCGCCGTCGGGCGTGGGCCACGAGCGCCACTGCACCCCGTAGACGGGGCCGAGCTCGCCGCGCTCGTCGGCCCACTCGTCCCAGATGTGCACGCCGCGCTCGACGAGGGACGCGATGTTCGACTCCCCGCGCAGGAACCAGAACAGCTCCTCGGCGACCCCGCGGAAGAACACCCGCTTGGTCGTCACCAGCGGGAAGCCCGCGCGCAGGTCGTAGCGCAGCTGGTGGCCGAAGACGCTGCGCGTGCCCGTGCCCGTGCGGTCCGCCTTGGGCGTGCCCGTCGCCATCACGTGCCGCAGGAGGTCCTCGTACGGGGTGGGGACGGCGGTCGGACGGGCGGGAGGCGCCACGACGAGATCAGCCATGGGCCCACACGCTACCCGCGGCCAGACGTGGCGGCGGGGACGTCCACGCCCGACGATGGGCCCATGACCTCGTCGCTGCCGCCGTCCGTCGCCGCGCACGTCCCCACCGGCATGCTCGTCGGCGGGCGCTGGCGCCCGGCACGCGACGGGGCGACGTTCCCCGTGGCCGACCCCGGCACCGGCGAGACGCTGTTCGACGTCGCCGACGCCTCCGAGCAGGACGCGCTCGACGCGCTCACCGCGGCCGACGAGGCGTTCGCACCGTGGCGGGCCACCGCGCCCCGCGTGCGCGCCGACCTGCTGCGCGCGGTGTTCGACGCGATGACCGCCCACGCGCAGGACATCGCGGCGCTCGTCACGGCCGAGGGCGGCAAGCCCCTGGCCGAGGCCCGCGCCGAGGTCGCGTACGCCGCGGACTACGTGCGCTGGTACGCCGAGCAGGCCGTGCGCGTCGAGGGCCTGGCCCGCCGCGCCCCGGCCGGTACGCACCACCAGCTGGTGCTGCGCCGGCCGGTGGGCCCCGCGCTGCTGGTCGCGCCGTGGAACTTCCCCGTCGCCATGATCGCCCGCAAGCTCGCCCCCGCCCTGGCCGCCGGGTGCACGTGCGTCGTCAAGCCGGCCCAGCTCACGCCCCTGACCACCGCGTACGTCGCCGAGATCGTCCGGGCCGAGCTCGACGCCCGCGACCTGCCGGCCGGCGTCCTCAACGTGGTCCCGACGTCGTCGGCGCGCCGGGTGTCCGAGCCCCTGCTGGCCGACCCCCGCCTGCGCAAGCTGTCGTTCACCGGGTCGACCGAGGTGGGGCGGACCCTGCAGGCGGCGGCCGCGCAGCACCTGCTGCGCACGTCGCTCGAGCTCGGCGGCAACGCACCCTTCCTCGTCTTCGCCGACGCGGACCTCGACGCCGCCGTCGAGGGCGCCGTGCAGGCGAAGATGCGCAACGCCGGCCAGACGTGCGTGGCGGCCAACCGGTTCCTCGTGCACGAGTCCGTCGCCGCCGACTTCGCCGAGCGCCTCACGCACGCGTTCGCACGCCTCGTCGTCGGGCACGGCGCCGACGCCGGCACCACCGTCGGACCGCTCATCGAGGCCGCCGCGGTCGAGCGCGTCGAGGAGGTCGTCACGCAGGCCGTCGACGCCGGTGCCCGCGTGCGCACCGGCGGGCGCGCACCACGGCGTGCCGGGTACTTCTACGAGCCGACCGTCCTGACGTCGGTCGCCCCCGACCTGCGCGTCGTCACCGAGGAGACCTTCGGGCCCGTCGCCCCCGTCGTGACGTTCGGCGACGAGGACGAGGGCGTCCGGCTGGCCAACGCGACCCCCTACGGGCTCGTGGCCTACGCCTACACGCGCGACGTCGGGCGCGTCATGCGCCTGGCCGAGGACCTCGAGACGGGGATGCTCGGCGTCAACCGCGGCGCGGTCTCCGACGCCAGCGCCCCTTTCGGCGGGGTCAAGCAGTCGGGCCTGGGGCGCGAGGGCGGCGAGGCCGGGCTCGAGGAGTACCTCGACCCGGTGTACGTCGCGCTCTGACCGGCCGGGGCGCCGTCCGGAGGCGTGCGCGCAGGCCGGGCGGGAACCGCGCCGTCCGCGACGGGTGTGCGAGAGTGCCCGCGTGCCCACCGACCCGCTGCGCGCCGTGCGACGGCAGGCGCTGTCGGTGTCCGTCGCCACCGGTCTCTACGGCATCTCCTTCGGCGCCTTGTCCGTGGCCGCCGGTCTCGACGTCGCCCAGACCATGGCGCTGAGCCTGCTGATGTTCTCCGGCGGGTCCCAGTTCGCCTTCATCGGGGTCGTCGGCGCGGGCGGGGCCGCCGGGGCCGCGGTCGCGTCGGCCGCCCTGCTCGGCGCGCGCAACGGGCTGTACGGCGCGCAGCTCACCCCCCTGCTCGACCTGCCCCGGCGCCTGCGGCCGGCCGCGGCGCACCTGACCATCGACGAGTCGACCGCCGTCGCGACCGCGCAGCCGACCCGCACCGCCGCACGCGTCGGGTTCTGGTGGACCGGCCTCGGGGTCTTCACGCTGTGGAACGCCTTCACGCTGCTCGGTGCGCTCGCGGGCGACCGCCTCGGCGACCCGCGGGCGTACGGCCTGGACGCCGCGGCGGCTGCCGCGTTCCTCGCTCTCGTCTGGCCGCGGCTGGCCGGCCGGGTCGCGCAGGGTGTCGCGGCGGCCGCCGTGGTCGTCGCCCTCGTCACGACGCCGCTGCTGCCCGCGGGCGTGCCGGTGCTGCTGGCGGCCCTCGTGGCCGTCGGCGTCGGGGTGCTCGCCCCGCCGGCGCCGCAGCGCGAGGACGCGCCATGACGCCGCTGACCGAGGGCGCGCTGTGGGCGGCCGTGGCGCTCGCCGGTCTGGCCTGCCTGGGCATCAAGCTCGCCGGGCACGTGCTGCCCGAGCACTGGCTCGCCCACCCGCGCGTCGCCCGCGTCGCCGCGCTCGTCACCGTGGCGCTGCTCGCCGCCCTCGTCGCCGTGCAGACCGCCACCGACGGCGACCACCTGGTCGTCGACGCGCGGCTGCCCGCGCTCGCCGTCGCGGCCGTGGCCCTCGTGCTGCGGGCGCCCTTCGTGGTCGTCGTGGTGCTCGCCGCCGCGACCGCCGCCGGCCTGCGCCTGCTCGGGATGCCCTGACCCGTCCCCGACCGTCGGAGCGCCCGCCCGACGCCCGGCCCGACGGCCCCGCCCGGGTTACGCTCGACGGGTGCTGCCCACCGCCGACGTGTCGGTCCGCCCCGCCGTCCCCGGGGACGAGTCACGCATCGCCCGGATCCAGCTCGCCGCCTGGCGCGTCGCGCACGCGGACGTGCTCGGCGACGTGGTGCTCGACTCGCTCGACGAGCAGGCGTTCGTCGACCGCTGGCGGCTCGCGGTGTCCGCACCCCCGGGCCCCGGCCACCACGTGCTCGTGGCGTGCGACGGCCCGCGCGTGGTCGGCATCGCCTCCGTCGCACCCGTCGCCGCCCCCGACCCGTCGCAGGCGCCCGGCGGGGTCGTCCTCGCGCTCGAGGTCGACCCGCCCGACCAGCGCCGCGGCCACGGCTCGCGGCTGCTGGCCGCCGCCGTCGACCTGCTTCGCGCCGACGGCGCCGACCAGGTGCAGACCTGGGTCGTCGACGGCGACGCCGCGCGCGAGGCGTTCCTGCGCAGCGCCGGGCTCGGCCCCGACGGGCGGGCACGCCGCCTCGCCACGGGCCCGGGCCCCGACGCCGAGGCGCACGTCGTCTCCGAGCACCGCTGGTACGCCGGGATCTGACACCCTCCGCCCCTGGCGCCGGCCGCGCCTTCCCGGGCGGGACCGAGGTCAGGGCAGGTCGGTGCCGGCCGGGCGGCCGCGGTGCAGGCTGCTCGCCGTGCGCAGGGCCGCACGCGCTCGCCGCCGGTCGCCCGCCGCGTCGTACGCGAACGCCAGGTGGTACCAGCCGCGCCAGTCCGCCGGGTCGGCCTCGACCCGCTCGCGGTACGGCCCGAACGCGGCGCGCGCGGCCGCACGGTCGACGCGGCCGCCCGGTGAGCGCGGCAGGTCGTCGACGGGCAGCTGGCCGTCGGCAGCGAGCACGTCGGCCATGCGCTGCACGTCGGTCGCGAGCATCCACTCGCGGGCGATCAGGGCGACCACGATCAGCGGGCCCACCAGGAGCGCGATCCCGAGCACCACCCCGACGGGCTCGCCGGTGGCCACGAGCTGGACCGCCCGCACCGCCACGAGCACCACGTAGACGGCGAGCAGCGCCGTCAGCGCCAGGGCGGCCCAGAGGCCGAGCCGCCGCCGCGGGGCGCTCACGCGCCGAGGTCCAGGAGAGGCTCCAGGCCGACGGTCAGCCCCGGCCGGTGCCGCACCTGCCGCACGGCGAGGAGCACGCCGGGCATGAAGCTCACCCGGTCGAACGAGTCGTGCCGGATCGTCAGCATCTCCCCCGGGTTGCCCAGGAGGACCTCCTCGTGGGCCACCAGGCCCCGCAGCCGCACCGCGTGCACCCGCACACCGTCCACGTCGGCTCCCCGGGCGCCGTCGGCCGCCTGCGTGGTCGCGTCGGGCATCGGCCCCAGCCCGGCGGCGGCGCGCGCCTGCGCGATGCCCTGCGCGGTGTGCCGCGCGGTGCCCGACGGGGCGTCGACCTTGTCGGGGTGGTGCAGCTCGACGACCTCCGCCGAGTCGAACCACCGGGCGGCCTGGCGCGCGAACGCCATCGCCAGCACGGCACCGAGCGCGAAGTTCGGCGCGACCACGACGCCGACGCCGGGCGCGGCCGCCAGCCGGTCGCGCACCCGGTCCAGCGAGCTGTCGGTCCAGCCGGTCGTGCCGACGACCGCGTGCACACCGGCCTCGACGAGCGCGTGCACGTTGCCCTCCGTGACGGCGGGGACCGTGAAGTCCACCGCCACCTGCGCGCCGGCGTCCGTCACGGCCCGCAGGTCGCCGCCCGCGTCGACCTGGGCGACGAGCTCGAGGTCGGGCGCGGCCTGCACGGCCCGCACGACGGTGGACCCCATGCGTCCGGCCGCACCCAGCACGGCCACGCGGATCGGTTCGCTCACGGCACGCACCCTAGCCGCCTCCCCGGGCGGCGGTGACGCGGCAGCCGCGTCCCGGCGGCTCAGAGGGCCGCGGCGGGCAGACCGAGCCGGTGGGCCAGGCGCTCCGCGAGCCGCCGGAGCTCGGCCGAGGGCATGCCGGTCGTCCGCTCCACCTCGCGCGGCGGGTAGCCGGTGCCGACGAACCACTCCACGGCCGCCACGACGTCCGCCGCGTCGACCGGCCCGGACCCCACCGCCTCGCGGACGAAACCCGTGAAGCGCACCGCGGCCAGGTGCTGCGCCGGCGTCGTGCCCAGCAGGGTCACGCACCAGCGGTGCAGCTCGCCCAGGCTCGTGCCGGCCTCGCGGGCGACGTCGGCGGCACGGACCAGGCCCCGGTGCGTGTCGACGAAGGCCAGCGCCTCGTCGAGCCGGTCGAGGTCAGGCGTGTCGTGCCGCGGCGCCGCGGCGATCGCGTCGACGCACGCGGCGACGGCCTGCGCGTCGTGGTGCGCGTCGAGCAGCGCGCAGACGCGGTCGACCACGGCGCCGGGCAGCACGTCGGTCAGCGGCAGCCACGTGTCGGCCGCGGGACGCCCGCCGCGCAGCCGCGCCGCACCGAGGGGGTGCAGCTGGACGCCCAGCCGGACCACCGGTCCGGTCTGCTCCGCCAGCTCGGTGCGCGTCCACGGCCCGCGCACGCCGTCGAGGTCGGGCACCTGCGCGCCGGTGAGCGGGTCGAGCCGGGTGCCGGCGGTGCCGCGCACCACCTGCAGCAGCCCGCGCCCGTCCGGCAGCAGCACCTCGTGGTGCGTGCGCCCGCCCCCGTGCCGTGCGACCCACACGTGCTCGACGACGCCGTCGAGGTGCGACGGGGCGGGGGTGCGGGCGTAGGAGTCGACGGCGACGGGCATGGCTCCATCATGGACCGGCGCGGCCCGCGACCGGCAGGGCCGGACGCCCCGGGTGCTCCCCGGGACGTCCGGCCCGTGACCGGTGGTCGGTCGCCCGACCAGGTGCTCAGTCGCCGAAGGGACCGACGCGCACGACCGAGCGCGGGACGCCCGCGAGCTCAGCCGCGAGGGCCTGGACCTCCTGCGCCGTGACGGCACGGATCCGTTCCAGCGTCTCGTCGACGCTCATGAGCTCGCCGTGCACCAGCTCGGACTTGCCGAGGCGGCTCATGCGTGACCCGGTGTCCTCCATGCCGAGCACGAGCCCGCCGGAGAGCTGGCCGACCGAGCGTGCGAGCTCGGCGGCACCCATGGGCGCCTGCGCCATCTTCTCCAGCTCGGCCACGAGCAGGTCCGTGACCTGGTCGACCTTGGCGGGCGTGCAGCCCGCGTACAGGCCGAACAGGCCGGTGTCGGCGTGCCCGCTCGCGAACGAGTACGTCGAGTACGCCAGGCCCCGCTTCTCACGGATCTCCTGGAACAGCCGCGACGACATGCCGCCGCCGAGCGCCGCGTTGAGCACCGAGAGCGTGAACCGGCGCTGGTCGGTCGCCGTCAGGCACAGCCCGCCGACGACGACGTTCGCCTGCTCCGTGGGCCGGCGGACCGTGAGCTCGACGGGGCCGGGCCCCCCGCCGGGTGCGCCGGCCGTCGCGGCCCGCCGGGCGGCCGGGACGGCCTGCGGGTCCAGGTCCCACCCTCCGGCGGCCAGTGCGTCGGAGACGAGCCGGCACAGCGCGTCGTGGTCGACCCCGCCCGCCGCGGTCACGACGAGCGTGGGCGCCCGGTAGTGCTCGCGGTAGTGCTCCCAGACGGCGTCGCGCGGGACGTCACGGATGGTCTGCGGCGTCCCGCCGATCGGCCGCCCGAGCGGGGTGTCGCCGAAGACCGCGGTGGCGAACTGCTCGTGCGCGACGTCGCTCGGGTCGTCGTCGTTCATGGCGAGCTCTTCGAGGATCACGCCGCGCTCGGTCTCGAGCTCGTCCGGGTCGAGGCGCGCCGACGTCACCATGTCCGCGATGACGTCGACCGCCATCGGCAGGTCCGAGTCGAGCACGCGGGCGTAGTAGCAGGTGTGCTCCTTGCCCGTGGCCGCGTTCGCCTCGCCGCCGACCGCGTCGAACGCCTCGGCGATGTCCATCGCCGAGCGCCGCGTCGTGCCCTTGAAGAGCAGGTGCTCGAGGAAGTGCGTCGAGCCGAAGTGGCCCGACGTCTCGTCGCGCGAGCCGACCCCGACCCACGCGCCGACGGTGGCCGAGCGCAGTCCGGGCATGTGCTCGGACAGCACCCGGACCCCGCCGGGCAGGACGGTGCGACGCACCTGGGCGTCACCGTCCTGCCCGACGGTCAGGTCCGAGCCGGCCGCCCCGGGGGCGACCAGAGGGAGGTGCTGGGGCACGTCAGGCGTCGTCGCCGGCCGGCTCGGCCGCCTTCTCGCCCTCGGCAGCCGGCTCCTCGTCGACCACGGCGTGCAGCGACAGCTTGCCGCGCGGGTCGATCTCGCCGATCTCGACCTGGACCTTCTGGCCGATCTGGACGACGTCCTCGACGTTCTCGACACGCTTGCCACCGACGAGCTTGCGGATCTGCGAGATGTGCAGCAGCCCGTCCTTGCCCGGCGAGAGCGACACGAACGCACCGAACGTCGTGGTCTTGACGACCGTCCCGACGAAGCGCTCGCCGATCTCCGGCATGTGCGGGTTCGCGATCGCGTTGACCGCGGCCCGTGCCGCCTCGGCCGACGGGCCGTCGGTCGCGCCGATGTAGACCGTGCCGTCGTCCTCGATGGAGATGTCGGCGCCGGTCTCCTCCTGGATCTGGTTGATCATCTTGCCCTTGGGGCCGATGACCTCGCCGATCTTGTCGACCGGCACCTTCACCGTGATGACGCGCGGCGCGAACGGGCTCATCTCGTCCGGGACGTCGATGGCCTCGCCGATGACGTCGAGGATCGCCAGGCGCGCGTCCTTGGCCTGCGTCAGCGCGCCGGCCAGCACCGAGGCGGGGATGCCGTCGAGCTTGGTGTCGAGCTGGATCGCGGTGACGAACTCCCGCGTGCCGGCGACCTTGAAGTCCATGTCGCCGAACGCGTCCTCGGCGCCCAGGATGTCGGTGAGCGCCGCGTAGCGGGTCTCACCGTCGACCGTGTCGGACACCAGGCCCATCGCGATGCCCGCGACCGGCGCGCGCAGCGGCACACCGGCGTTGAGCAGCGAGAGCGTCGCGGCGCAGACCGAGCCCATGGACGTCGAGCCGTTGGAGCCCAGCGCCTCGGAGACCTGGCGGATCGCGTAGGGGAACTCCTCGCGCGACGGCAGCACCGGCACGATCGCGCGCTCGGCGAGCGCGCCGTGGCCGATCTCGCGACGCTTCGGGGAGCCGACGCGGCCCGTCTCGCCCGTGGAGTAGGGCGGGAAGTTGTAGTGGTGCATGTACCGCTTGCGCGTCTCGGGCGACAGCGAGTCGATCTGCTGCTCCATGCGGAGCATGTTCAGCGTGGTGACACCCATGATCTGGGTCTCGCCGCGCTCGAAGATCGCCGAGCCGTGCGCCCGCGGGAGCACCTCGACCTCGGCCGACAGCGTGCGGATGTCCCGCAGGCCGCGGCCGTCGATGCGGAAGCCGTCGGTGAGGATGCGCTGGCGGATGAGCTGCTTCTGCAGCGAGCGGTACGCCGCCGAGAGCTCCTTCTCGCGCCCCTCGAACTGCGCCGCGAGCTGGGCGACGACGTCGGCCTTGATCTCGTCCAGGCGACCCTCGCGGTCCTGCTTGTCCGCGATCGACAGCGCCTCGCCGAGCGGGCCCGTGGCGACCTGCTCGACGGCGGTGAACGCGTCGGGCTGGTAGTCGGGGAACGTCGGGAAGACCTGGGTCTCCTTGGCGGCCTGCTGCGCGAGGGACTGCTGGGCCTCGACGAGCGCCTTGATGAACGGCTTCGCGGCCTCCAGGCCCTGCGCGACGACCTCCTCGGTCGGCACGGTCCCGCCGCCGCCGTGGATGAGCGCCCACGAGCCCTCGGGCGCGTCGGCCTCGATCATCGCGATCGCGACGTCGTCGCCGACGACGCGGCCGGCGACGACCATGTCGAACGTCGAGCGCTCGCGCTCGGAGTACCGCGGGAACGCGACCCACTGGCCGTCGACGAGCGCGAGGCGCGTCGCGGCGACGGGGCCGGAGAACGGCAGGCCGGACAGCTGCGTCGACATCGACGCGGCGTTGATCGCCAGCACGTCGTACGAGTCGTCGGGGTTGATCGACAGGACCGTCACGACGACCTGGACCTCGTTGCGCAGGCCCTTGACGAACAGGGGGCGCAGCGGGCGGTCGATGAGCCGGCAGGCCAGGATCGCCTCGGTCGAGGGCCGGCCCTCGCGGCGGAAGAACGAGCCGGGGATCTTGCCGGCCGCGTACTGGCGCTCCTCGACGTCCACCGTGAGGGGGAAGAAGTCGAAGTGGTCCTTGGGGTGCTTGCCGGCCGTCGTGGCCGACAGCAGCATCGTCTCCTCGTCGAGGTACGCGACGGCGGAGCCGGCGGCCTGCTTGGCCAGGCGGCCCGTCTCGAACCGGACGGTGCGGGTGCCGAAGCGACCGTTGTCGATCGTGGCCTCGGCGAACTGGATCTCGGGACCCTCCACGGGTGCCCTCCTCTTCCTCGAAGGCGCCGCCCAGCCCCGCGGCGGTCTTCGACCGTGGTCCCCGGACCCTGCGGGTCACGGGAGCCACTACCGAGGACCGGACGAGCGGGTCGGCGCGGTGTGTGGCACTACGGGTGGTGCGGGTGCCCCGCGTCCGCGGGGCCGCACCCGGGACCCGCCCGGCACGGACGGGGCCCGACGCAGCACCAGCCCGGACCGTCACGGTCCGGGCTGGTGCGGTGGTCAGCGACGCAGACCGAGGCGCTCGATGAGGCTGCGGTAGCGGTTGATGTCGATCTTCTGCAGGTAGGCCTGCAGACGACGACGACGACCCACGAGGAGCAGCAGCCCGCGACGGCTGTGGTGGTCGTGCTTGTGCGTCTTGAGGTGCTCGTTCAGGTCGTTGATGCGGCGCGTGAGCACCGCGATCTGCACCTCGGGCGAGCCGGTGTCACCCTCGTGCGTTGCATACTCGGCCATGATGGCCTGCTTCGTGGCGTTGTCGAGCGACACGGTGCTCCTCAGGTTTCTCGTTGCGCGGTGCACCGGGGCATGTCCACCCGGGCTCTCTCGGTCCGCGGCCGGTCGTACGGCACGTTCACTCTAGCAGGGCGGCGGCACCCCGCCGGTCGGCCCGTCAGGCGTCGAGCACGCGCCGCACGTCCTCGACGTCGCGGGCCATCTGCACGCACAGGTCCTCGACCGAGTCGAAGCGCAGCGTCGGGCGCATCCGCTCGACCAGCTCCACGACGACCTCCTGGTCGTACAGGTCCAGGTCGTCGCGGTCGAGCACGTAGGCCTCGACGCGGCGCTGCGTGCCGTCGAAGGTCGGGTTGGTGCCGACCGAGACCGCCGCGGGCAGCACCCGGTCCGGGGCGCCCTCGGGTACCGGGACGCCGGCCGCGTCGCGCACGCGGCGCAGGCGTCCCGCGTAGACGCCGTCGGCCGGGACCATGCCCGTCGCGTCCTGCGACAGGTTGGCCGTGGGGTAGCCCAGGTCGCGACCGCGCGCGTCGCCGTGGACGACCCGTCCCCGCACCCGGTGCGGCCGGCCGAGCACGTGCGCGGCGCCCGCGACGTCGCCCTCCTCGAGCAGCTCCCGGACCCAGGTCGACGACCAGCGGCGCCGGGCCGGGACGTCGGCGTCCGCCGGGCCTGCGCCGGCGGACGGCGTCACGTCGTCGATCACCTCGACGTCGAACCCGAACCGCTCGCCCAGCGCCCGCATCGTCGACAGGTCGCCGGAGTTGTTCCAGCCGAACCGCACGTCCCGCCCGACGACGACGGTGCGGGCGGCGAGGTGCTCCACGAGCCACCGGGACACGAACTCCTCGGGCGTCTGGCGCGCGAAGCCGAGCGTGTACGTCACCAGCAGGACGGCGTCCAGGCCCGTCGCCGCCAGGAGCTCGAGACGGTCCTCGTCGCCGCACAGCAGCGGCGGGGCCTCGTCGGGGCGGTGCACCTGGGCCGGGTGCGGCGTGAACGTCACGGCGACGGCCCGGACGCCGGCGCGACGGGCGTCGGCGACCATCTGCGTCAGCACCGCCACGTGCCCGCGGTGCACACCGTCGAAGTTGCCGAGGGTGACCACCGACGGCCCGAAGTCCGCCGGCACCTGCGCCAGCTCGGTCCAGACCAGCACGCGCGCTCCCGTCGCCACCACCGGCCACGCCCGTCGCGAGGCCCGACGGACAAGCCTGCCACGCCGCACGGGCCCCGGACGACGCGGACCCGTGCGGCGGACCGTCGGCAGGCCCGCCGCACGTGCCGCCCGCGCGGCCGTCAGCTGCGCCGGGGCAGGAGCGTCAGGGCGGCGGCGTCGCTGGCGGCCGTGCCCTCGGCGTTGCGGAACACCGCGCGGTAGGACGTGCCCGCGGCGAGCGCGCTCACCCGCACCCGCAGCGTCGTGCTGCACGCACCCGGCACGTCCACCCACCGGCCGCCGCCACGACGCACCTGCCACCGCACCGCCGGCTCGGGGTACCCCGACGCGGACGCGGTGAACGTCGCCCACGTGCCGACCCGGGCCGTCACCGGCTCCGGGTGCTCGAGCACCTGCGGCGCGGCGCGCTCGACGCGCAGCCGGACGGTCCCGGTGGTCGCCGAGCCCGACGCGTTGGTGAACACCGCCCGGTACCGCGCCCCGTCGACGGCACGCGAGGCCACGACCTCGAGGGTCGTCGACGTCGCGCCCGCCACGTCCTTCCACCCGCGGTGGCCGCGCACCTGCCACTGCACGGACGGCACGGGCACGCCGGACGCGGCCGCGGTGAACGTGGCGGTCCCGCCCCGGGGTGCGACGGCGTCCGTCGGCTGCGTCGTCACCGTCGGCGCGACCGCGAGCACCGAGCCGTCGCCCTGGTCGGCGACGAACGACGCGACCCACGAGAGCGCGGAGTTCCAGTTGACGGTGATCTCGTTGGACGCCCACGAGCTGATCTCGTCGAGGTAGCACGTGGCGGGGGCGCAGCCCTCGGTGAACGCGGCCTGCATCGTCGGGTCCCACGTCCCGCTCAGCGAGTTCGGGCCGCCCGCGAGCGAGCCCGGCGGCGGGTGCGGCAGCGACGGGTCGAGCTGGGCGGCGAACCACCGCGAGTGCTGGTTCTCGGAGGCGACGGTGCCCCAGCCGGTGACGTACGACCGGTTGAGCGCGTTGCGCCCGAACAGGTAGTCCAGGCCCTCGAGCACGCCCCGCAGGTACTGCGCGTCGCCGGTCAGGTCGTACGCCGTGGCGACCACCACGAGGATGTTGGCCACCGACGAGTTGGATCCCCAGTCGTACGCGCCGGTCGTCGGCGAGTACACCGAGCCCCACGGCTGGTCGCCCTGCGCGGCGAGGTACGCGTCCGCGGCCTCGACCACCGACGTCCGGACGGCACCACGGTCGGGCAGGTCGTTGGGCACCGTCGCGAGGCTGAGGCGGCCGAGGGCGCCCGTGCTGCCCCAGGAGAACCCGCCGCCGTCGAAGACGACGCCGGTGTGGGTCGGGTTCGCGGTGAGGTCGTCGGCGAACCGCTGCTCCCCCGTCGTGACGTACAGCTCGGCCGCCGCCCAGTAGAACTCGTCGGTCACGTTCGCGTCGTCGTAGGGGCCGCCGCCGTCGGCGCCCGCCGCGGCCGGGGCGTACACCTCGGGGTGCGCCAGCGCCGCCTCGTACGTCGAGCGGGCCGTGGCGAGCAGCGTCGCGGCGAACTCCTCGTCGTAGGCCTCGAACAGGCGCGCGCCCTGCGCCGCGACCGCGGACAGGTTGAGCGTCGCGGCCGTCGACGGGCGGTGCAGCGAACGCGCCTGCGGGTCGTCGGCGGGCAGCAGGGGCAGCCCCGTCCAGCCCTCGTCGTGGATCTTGTGGTGCACCATCCCGGCGTACTCGCCGGACGGCACGACCATCTTGAGCATCCACTCCAGCTCCCAGCGCGCCTCGTCCAGCACGTCCGGCACGCCGTCGCCGTGCTCGGGCACGTCCAGCGTGCCGTCGTCGAGCGCGCCCGCCCGCGCGGTGGGCGCGGTGAGGGTGCGCTCGTAGGTCGACATCAGCTGGGCCACCGCGATGCCGCCGTTGACGACGTACTTGCCGTGGTCGCCCGCGTCGTACCAGCCGCCGGTCACGTCGAGCGTGTAGTCGCAGGTCCAGCCGTCGTAGTAGTCGCGCGGCCCGATGCACGGCACGTCCGTGTCGCCACGGTTCGGGGCGACACCCACGTGACCGGCCTCCCGGGCGTACGCCTCCCCCACGACCGACGCCTCGATGTCGGTGCCGGAGCGCGCGAGGTAGAAGTAGTTCAGCGCGTCGTAGCGCAGCTGGGCGTACAGGTCCGCGTCGATCGCGAACGGGTGGCTCGTCTCGCCGTCGGCCACGAGCGTGAAGCCCGTGCCGGTGGCGTGGACGTCGGTCAGGTCCAGCACGTGCACGTCCTGCCCGGACGAGGCGTCGGCGCCGACCGGCTGGGACGTGCCGGTCGCGACCTCGGTCCCGTCGGAGTCGAGCAGCTGCCAGGCCACGGGCTCGGTGGCGTCGGTGACGAGGGTCGCGCGCTTGGGGCCCTGCGGCAGGTAGCCGACCTGGTTGACGCGCACGCGGGGCCCGGTGTCGGGCTCGTAGGGCGGCGGCGGGGTCGCCGACGTGGTCAAGGAGATCTCCTGGACGCAGAAGGTGTACGGCGCCTGCTTGCCCAGGTGGACGGCCACCTGACCGGGCGCGGTGCCGTCGGACGGGAACGACAGGGCGGCGGTGAACGGGTACTCGAGCGTCGTGGTCGACGTGCCGAGGGTCGCCGCCCCCTGGTCGAGGACCGTGCGGTACGCGCCGCCGCCCTCGCCGACCAGGACCCGGACCGGCGTGGAGGGCTCGGTCCGGCCGGTCACGCTCAGCACGTAGTTCTGGCCCTCCTCGACCGGCAGACCGGTGAACGAGAGCCCGGCGTCCCAGGGGTTGGCGTTCCCGCCGGGGACCGCGACGCACATCTCGCCGTCCGCGAAGGTCGGCTCGGCCGTGCCGTACAGCCCCCACGGCCCGAGCCCGTCGGCGAACGACGTCTGCGGGAGCAGCTCGCTGTCGCTCGTCAGGGAGACGTCGTCGAGGCAGAACGTCCACGCGTCGGGCGTGAACCCGCCGAGCTGGAAGGCGATCTGCCCCTCCGGCTGCTCGTCCGTCGGGGCCGCGGGGTACGTCGCCGCGGCCGTGAACGTCTCCTCGACGGGCGTCGGCTCCGACGTCAGCGCGGGGCTCGTGTCGAGGACCGTGCCGTACGGGGCGCCGTTCTGCCCGACGAGCGCACGGATCGTGACGTCGGTCGACGCCGTGGCCGTGTACGCGAGGGTGTACGTCGTGCCCTCGTCGACGGCCACGCCGTTGAGCACGACGCCCACCGCGTACTGCGCGGAGCCGGCGGGGACGTCGACGCAGAACGCGCCGCTGCTCGTGTCGGCCTCGCCCGCGGTGCCGTACGCCACCCAGCCGCCGGGGCCGTCGTCGAACCCGTCGTCCACGGCGGCGGCGGGCACGAGGCCTGCCAGCACCATCGCCGCGGCGCCCACCACGGCTCCTGCGGCCGCCCGGGCGTGCGGCCCCCTGTGTCGCGTCATCTCGTCCCCCTCGCGGGCGCCGCACGACGGTGTGCGACGACGTCGGTCAGGCTAGGGGCGCGTCCGGGACCGCGGAAGCCCGGCGGCGGGACGTAAACGTTTAGGCACCCTCTGCCAGCGGACCCGGGCCGAGCGGGGGCTGCGCGTCAGGCCGGGGCGAAGACGACGAGCGGCCGGACCCCGGTGCCGCGCAGCGCGACCACCGCGACGAGCGAGCCGTCGGGTCCGATCGCGGCCGTCGGCCCCTCGTCGCCGGGACCGGCGCCGATCGCCTGCCCGTAGGACAGGGCGCGCGCCTCGGGCTCGCTCAGCTCGCGCACCGGCAGCGCGGCGCGCGCGGCGTCGGCCAGCGGCAGGACGGTGACGGGCTCGTCCACGGGAGCGGCGGCGAGGTCGTCGAGCGTCCGCGCCGCACCGAGCGCGTAGCCGCCGACGCGGGTGCGCCGCAGGGCGGTCAGGTGACCGCCGACGCCGAGGGCGTCCCCGAGGTCGCGGGCGATCGCGCGCACGTAGGTGCCCGACGAGCAGGTGACGCGCACGTCGACGTCGAGCACGGCGACCGTGCTGCCGTCGGGTGCCTCGACCTGCGCCGTCCGGACGTCCACGACGTCGAGGCGGGCGACCGTGACGGGCCGTGCGGCGAGCTCGACGGTCTCGCCCGCCCGGACGCGGGCGTAGGCCCGCTGCCCGTCGACCTTGAGCGCGGAGACCGCGCTCGGCACCTGGAGGACGTCGCCCGTGAGCGGCAGCGCGGCGGCCTCGACCTGGGCCCGGTCGACCCCGGAGGCGTCCCGGACCGTCAGGACGTCGCCCTCGGCGTCCTCGGTCGTGGTGGTCACGCCCAGGCGCACGGTGGCGTCGTAGTCCTTGTCGGCGCCGGAGACGTAGGTGAGCAGCCGGGTGGCCCGCCCGACACCGACGACGAGCACACCGGTGGCCATGGGGTCGAGGGTGCCGCCGTGCCCGACCTTGCGCGTGCCGGCGATGCCGCGCATGCGCGCGACGACGTCGTGGCTGGTCCAGCCCTGGGGCTTGTCGACCACGACGACCCCGTCGGCGGCGGTGGGCCGCCGCGGGGGGCGGGGTGCGTCGGGGTCACGGACCTGCCGCGGCCGGTCGCGGTCGCGCGGTTCCCGGCGTGCGCCGGGTGCGCTCACCCGGCGTCCTCGTCGTCCTCGTCGCGGTGCCGGTAGGGGTCGGCGTCGCCCGCGGGCCTGGCCTGCGCGGCGAGCGCGGCCACCTGGGCGTCACGGCGCGCCGCCTCGGAGAGCGCGGCCTCGAGGTGCGCGGCGGTCTCGGGGACGGCGTCGAGGTGGAACGCGAGCGTCGGCGTGAGCCGGATGCCCGTCTGCTTGCCGACCTCGGAGCGGATCAGCCCCTTGGCGCTCTCGAGCGCGGCCGCGGAGCCGGCCCGGGCCTCCTCGTCGCCGAGGACGGTGTAGTAGATGTCCGCGTGCTGCAGGTCACCGGTGACGCGCACGTCGGTGACCGTGACGAACCCGAGCCGCGGGTCCTTCACGCGGGTGTCGATCATGCGGGCGACGACCTGCTGCACCCGCTCGGCGAGCTTGCGCGCCCGTGCTGTGTCTGCCATGTGTGATCTCGTCTCTTCTGACCCTCTGCCCGCCGGCGGCGGGACGACGAACGAGGCCGACCGCAGGGAGGGGGCGGCGGGCCGTGGTGGGCCTGGCACGGGCCGCCAGGCCCGCGGTAGGCCCGCCGCTCCCTCCCGGAGGTCGGCCGGGGGTGGGTGTCGCCACCCACCCCCGTCGGACGTCAGCTGCGGGGCTTCTCCCGCATCTCGAACGTCTGGATGACGTCCTCGACGCGCAGGTCGTTGTACGACCCGAGGCCGATGCCGCACTCGTAGCCCTCGCGGACCTCGGTGGCGTCGTCCTTGAACCGCTTGAGCGACTCGATCGTGAGGTTGTCGGCGATGACCTTGCCGCCCCGCAGCACGCGTGCCTTGGAGTTGCGGCGGATCTCCCCGGAGCGCACGAGCGCACCGGCGATGTTGCCGAGCTTGGAGGAGCGGAAGATCTCGCGGATCTCGGCGGTGCCGAGCTGCGCCTCCTCGTACTCCGGCTTGAGCATGCCCTTGAGGGCCGCCTCGACGTCGTCGATCGCCTGGTAGATGACCGAGTAGAAGCGCACGTCGACGCCCTCGCGGTCGGCGAGCTCCTCGACGCGCTCCGCGTACTTGACGTTGAACCCGATGATGATCGCGTTGTCGACCGTCGCCAGGTTGACGTCGTTCTGCGTGATGGCACCGACGCCGCGGTGGATGACGCGCAGGGCGACCTCCTCGCCGACGTCGATCTTCATCAGCGCGTCCTCGAGCGCCTCGACGGCACCCGACACGTCGCCCTTGAGGACGAGGTTGAGCGTCTCGACCTTGCCCAGCTGGAGCGCCTGCGTGAAGTCCTCGAGGCTGATGCGCTTGCGACGCTTGGCCAGGAGGGCGGCACGCTCGGCCGCCTCGCGCTTCTCCGCGATCTGCCGCGCGGTCCGCTCGTCCGGCGCCACGAGGAACGTGTCGCCGGCGCTCGGGACCGAGGCCAGGCCGAGGACCTGCACCGGACGGGCCGGGCCGGCCTCGGCGACGGTCTCGCCGTGCTCGTCGAACATCGCACGGACGCGGCCGTGGGCCGTGCCCGCGACGATCGCGTCGCCGACGTGCAGCGTGCCGGACTGGACCAGCACGGTGGCGACCGCGCCGCGACCCTTGTCGAGGTTGGCCTCGACGGCCACGCCGCGGGCGTCCTTGTCGGGGTTGGCCCGCAGGTCCAGCGACGCGTCGGCGGTCAGCAGGACGGCCTCGAGGAGGTCGTCGATGCCGGTGCGCTTCAGCGCCGAGATGTTGACGAACATCGTGTCGCCGCCGTACTCCTCGGCCACGAGGTTGTACTCGGTGAGCTGCTGGCGGATCTTGTCGGGGTTGGCCCCCTCCTTGTCCACCTTGTTGACCGCGACGACGATCGGCACGTTGGCCGACTGCGCGTGGTTGAGCGCCTCGATCGTCTGGGGCATCACGCCGTCGTCCGCCGCGACCACCAGGATCGCGATGTCGGTGACCTGCGCACCACGGGCACGCATGGCGGTGAACGCCTCGTGGCCCGGGGTGTCGATGAAGGTCAGGGCACGGTCGGTGCCCTCGTGCGTGGTGTGCACCTGGTACGCACCGATGTGCTGCGTGATGCCGCCGGCCTCGCCCGCGACGACGTCCGTGGACCGGATCGCGTCGAGCAGCTTGGTCTTGCCGTGGTCGACGTGACCCATGACGGTGACCACCGGCGGGCGCGCGACGAGGTCCTCGTCGCCCTCGCCCTCGAGCTCGGCGTCCAGGTCGATGTCGAAGGACCCGAGCAGCTCGCGGTCCTCCTCCTCGGCCGAGACCATCTCGATCACGTAGCCGAGCTCGGTCGCGAGCGCGCCGAACGTGTCCTCGTCGAGGGACTGCGTGGCCGTGGCCATCTCGCCGAGGTGGAAGAGCACGGTCACGAGCGAGGCCGGGTTGGCGTCGATCTTGTCCGCGAAGTCGTTGAGCGAGGACCCGTGCCGGAGCCGGACGACGGTCGTGCCGTTGCCGCGCGGGACGGACACGCCGCCCAGCGACGGCGCCTGCATCTGCTCGAACTCCTGGCGCTTGGCCCGCTTCGACTTGCGCCCGCGGACGGGACGCCCGCCGGCACGGCCGAACGCACCCTGCGTGCTGCCGCGACCGGCGCCGCCGGGACGACCGCCGCCACCGGGACGACCGGCGAAGCCGCCGCCACCCGCGCCGGGGGCACCGCCACCGCCGCCGGGACGACCGCCGAAGCCGCCACGACCGCCGCCGCCACCCGGGCCGCCGCGACCGGCACCGGCCGGACGCTCGCCGGGACGACCGACGCCGCTCGAGGTGCGGCCGGGCATCATGCCGGGGTTGGGACGCGGGCCGCCGGGGCGCGGGGCCGCCGGACGGGGGCCGCCCGGGCGGTCGCCCGACGCGGCCGCGGGTGCGCCCTCGGCCTGACGCCGGTCACCGGGGCGGGGCATGCCCTGGGACGGCGCGAACGGGTTGTTGCCCGGACGGGGGCCGCCGGGACGCGGACCGCCCGGACGGGGGCCCCCGGGACGGTCGCCGCCGCCCGTGCGCTCGCCGCCGGGACGCTCACGGTCGCCGCCCTGACGGGGCATGCCCTGGGACGGCGCGAACGGGTTGTTGCCCGGGCGCGCGGCGGGCGTGCGCGGACCGGGTCGGGCGCCGGGGGTGCTCGTCCCGGCGGCGCGGGGCGTCGCCGGGCGCGGCGCGGGGGCCGCGGGGCGGGCGGCCGGCGCCTGCGGGGCGGGCGCCTCGGCCGCCGGGGCGGCCGGTGCGGGCTGCGGGGCCGCGGGAGCGGCCGGCGCGGGTGCTGCTGCCGCTGCCGGTGCTGCCGGAGCGGGCGCCGACGGAGCCGCCGCGGCGGCGGGCGCCGGAGCGGCGGGACGTGCTGCGGGCGCGGGCGCCGGCGCCGCGGGGCGCGCGGGAGCCGGCTTCGGCGCGGACGAGCCGTTGCCGGAGCCACCCACGGGGTAGGTGTCGCGCAGCTTGCGCACGACGGGCGGCTCGATCGTCGAGGACGCCGAGCGGACGAACTCCCCGAGCTCGTTCAGCTTGGTCATGATGGTCTTGCTGTCGACCCCGAGCTCCTTGGCGAGCTCGTAGACGCGGACCTTGGCCACATCTCTCCTGTCTCGGTCCGCCCGGACAGGTCGGACCGTCGTTAGTGCTGGGTACTCATCGCTGGGTACTCATCGGTGCGTGCTCATCGGGTAGCCATCGGCTTCCAGACCCGCTTTCCCTGTCGGCGGTCGACGTCGGACCTCGTCCGGCGTCGTTCGTTCACTGCTGGTCGTGACCTGCGTGCCGTGCCACGGCAGCGGCGAGCACCTCCCCCCCGAGGGGCCCCGCGTGGCGCAGGGCCCGCGGGAAGGCCCGCCGGCGGACGGCGAGCTCGAGGCAGTGCAGGTCGGGGTGGAGCCAGGCTCCCCTCCCCGGCATCCGGCGGCGCTCGTCCACGACGAGCACGGGATCTCCCGCGTCGTCGTGACCCAGCACCACCCTCAGCAGGGACGACCGGTGGGCGGTCGCACGACACCCCACGCACGTGCGGGCAGGACCCTGGTCGGGCACGGGAGGTGCGGGATCTGGGGTCCGCCTGCGCGGCACGGGGAGCCGGTCGTCCGGCCCAGCCTCGGAGAGTCTACCGCGCCGGGTCACCGTGCGTGACCGGAGCGCCCGTCCTGCCCGCTGCTCGCGGCTTGGTCCGCCCGGCCGGCGGGCCGATCGTCGGGCGCGGCACCGGCGTCGCCGTCCTGGTCCTGCGCGTCGGACCTGATGTCGATGCGCCAGCCGGTGAGCTTGGCGGCGAGGCGCGCGTTCTGGCCCTCCTTGCCGATCGCGAGCGACAGCTGGTAGTCGGGCACGACGACGCGCGCGGCCCGCGCGACCGGGTCGACGACCGTGACCTGCAGCACGCGGGCCGGCGACAGCGCGTGCGCGACCATCTGCGCCGGGTCGTCGGAGTGGTCGACGATGTCGATCTTCTCGCCGTGCAGCTCGGCCATGACGGCGCGCACGCGGCCACCCATCGGGCCGATGCACGCGCCCTTGGCGTTCACCCCCGCGACGTTCGCCCGGACCGACATCTTGGTGCGGTGACCGGCCTCGCGGGCCATCGCCATGATCTCGACCGTGCCGTCGGCGATCTCGGGGACCTCGAGCTCGAAGAGCCGCCGCACGAGGTTCGGGTGCGTGCGCGACAGCGTGATCTGCGGCCCGCGGGGGCCGCGGGCCACGTCGAGCACGTACGCCCGCAGACGCTCGCCGTGCACGTACTTCTCGCCCGGGACCTGCTCGTGCGCCGGCAGCACGGCCTCGACTCCGCCGACGTCGACCATGACCGTGCGCGGGTCGCGACCCTGCTGGATGACGCCGCCGAGCACCTCGCCCGCACGGCCGCGGAAGGCCCCCAGCACCTGGTCGTCCTCGGCGTCGCGCAGCCGCTGCACGATGACCTGCCGCGCGGTCGCGGTCGCGATGCGCCCGAAGCCCGCGGGGGTGTCGTCGAACTCGGGCGTCGCCGCCTCGGGGTCCTCGGGGTCGGGCTGCTCGCGCGCCCACACGGTCACGTGCCCGCTGCGCCGGTCCACCTCGACGCGGGCGCGCTGCTGCGCACCGGGCGTGTGGTGGTAGGCCGAGAGCAGCGCCTGCTCGATCGCCTCGACGAGCACGCCGAGGTCGATCTCCCGCTCGCGCTCGATGAGGCGCAGCGCCGCCATGTCGATGTCCACGTCAGCCTTCTCCAGGTCCGTCGTCGTCCGCGGGCCCCAGCCCGCTCATGTCCACCTCGACGCGCCCGGCGCGCACGTCGGCCCACACCACCTCGACCGGGGCGCCCTCCCGCACGGGGCGCCCCTTGGCGGGGACCCCGAGGGGCACGACGACCAGGGTCGGCGCGTCGCCGGCGCCGACGTCGCGCAGACGTCCGCGCACCGAGGTGCCGTCCGTCCGCTCGAGCACGACGAGCCGGCCCGTCGCGCGCCGCCAGTGCCGCGGCTGCGTCAGCGGCCGGTCCACGCCCGGGCTGCTCACCTCGAGCGTGTAGTGCCCGGCCACGGCGTCGGCCGCGTCGAGCGCGTCGGAGACGGCCCGTGTGACCTCGCCGACCCGGTCGAGGTCCAGCTCGGCGTCGGCGTCGTCGACGTCCACCACGACCCGGACGACCGAGCGGGCGCCGGCCCGGACGACCTCCAGGTCCTCGAGCAGCAGCCCGGCACCGCGCACGGCGGGGTCCACGACCTCACGCACCCGTGCGGCGGACGATGGCGCGACCATGACGCGGCCTCCTGTCGGCTCCCTCGCGGGCCCTCACGCGCGGAGGACGACCCTTGTGACGTTGTGTGTGCGACCAGCCTAACGACTTCCGCGGGCCCGGTCCGCCACGCGGGCGCGCGCACCACGCGTCGTCACCCCGACGGGTGGTCCGCGCGTGGGAGGATCACGCCCGATGGACGCCGCCCCGCCCCGCCCCCGCACCCGCCCGTGGTCCCGTTCGACGCGCACCACCCCGGACCCGTCGCCCGCGGGGGCTGCGCGGACCGCGGCGGCGCGCCGTGCGGTCACCGCGTCGGCCCTGGTCGTCGCGGTCGCGCTCGTGCTGGGCGCCTGCGGGCTGCGCGCGGAGACGCCCGCACCGGCCGAACCCTCCCCCGACGCGCTGGAGCAGGTCCGCGCCCGGACCGTGGACGACGCCCTCGAGCTGGTCGGCGCCGCGGACGCGCTGGCCGGCACGGACCCGGCCGAGGAGGTCCGGACAGTCCTCGCCGACGTGGGCACCTGGTCGGCCGCGCACGCCGACGCCCTGGGCGGGGTCTACGACTCGGGCCTGCCCGAGCCCACCGCCGCGACCACCGGCCCGGCACCGTCGCCGACGGCCGTGCCGGGCCCGGACGACGTGCTGGCCGACCTCGTCGACGCCGGGGCGACCGCGGCAGCGGACGCCGACGCGACGGCGGACGGCACCCTGGGCCGCCTCGTCGGCTCGGTCGCCGTGGCGCGCCGCACCCTGGCGTCGCGGCTCGCCGACGCGCTCGGCGTCCCGGTCCCGGAGCCCACGTCCGGGGCCGCGGACGGCGCGACGGGCGACGGGCCGACCGCCGCCGCGTCGGACGGGCCGTCGTCCGACGCCTCCGCGTCGCAGGCGTCACCCAGCGGGTCCGCGACCGGCACGGGCACCGACCCCGACGCGCTGGTGGCGCTGGTGCTCGCGCACGACGAGGCCGGGTTCGGGTTCGAGGTGCTGGCGGCACGGCTCGACGGTGCGGACCGCGAGGCCGCGCTGGCCGCGGCCTCGCGCCACCGCGCCGCGGCGACCGACCACGCCGAGGCCGCGGGGGTCGTCGGCACGTCGCGCGACCCGCGGCGGGCGTCGTACGCGCTGCCCGGCGGGCTGCAGGACGCGGCGGTGCTCACGGACCTCGCGCGACGTCTGGAGACGGCGGTCGCGGACGCGGCCTCGGCGGCGCTCGCCACGACGGCGACCGGGGCCCGTGCACCGCTGCTGGCCGAGCTGGCGACGGCCACGACGGCGGCGGCGCGCTGGGGCGCGGCCCCGGTGCCCTTCCCCGGCATGCCCGAGCTCGCGGCGTCCGGCACCGCGACGGACGAGGCCACCGACGCCGCGCCGGGCACCGACGGCTGAGGCCGGTCCGACCGGGGCGTCCTCGGCGGACGTCCCGGTCGGACCGACGTGGCTCAGCCCGCGAGCAGCGCGTCGACGAGCTCGGCGACCCTGTCGGCGGCCGTGTCCACGGGCACGTGCTCGGGCTGCCCGCCCACCCGGGGGCGGACCTCCACGAGACCGTCGGCCAGGCCGCGGCCGACGATGACGACGAGCGGCACGCCGAGCAGCTCGGCGTCGGCGAACTTCACACCGGGCGAGACCTTGGCCGGCCGGTCGTCGTAGAGCACCTCGATGCCGCGCGCGGACAGCGTCGTGGCGAGCGCCTCGGCGGCCTCGAGCACGGCGGGGTCCTTGCCGGTGGCGATCACGTGCACGTGCGCCGGTGCCACGTGCGCGGGCCAGGCGAGCCCGGCGTCGTCGTGGTTCGCCTCGGCGAGCGCCGCCAGCACGCGCGTGACCCCGATGCCGTAGGACCCCATGGTCACGACGACCTGCTTGCCGTTGCGGTCGAGCACGGTCAGGCCGAGCGCCTGGGCGTACTTGCGGCCGAGCTGGAAGATGTGGCCGATCTCGATGCCGCGGGCGAGCTCGAGCGGCCCGGACCCGTCGGGCGCGGGGTCGCCGGCGCGGACCTCGGCGGCCTCGACGGTGCCGTCCGCGGTGAAGTCGCGGCCCGCCACGAGGTCGAAGACGTGCTTGCCGGGTGCGTCTGCGCCCGTGATCCACCGGGTGCCGGGGACCACGCGCGGGTCGAGCAGGTAGCGCACGGCCGTGCGCTCGCCGTCAGCGCCCAGGGGGGCGTTGGGGCCGAGGGCGCGGGGCCCGATGTACCCCTTGACCAGCTCGGGGTGCGCGGCGAAGTCCGCCTCGCCGGCGGGCTCGACCTCGGCCGGGGCGACGGCGGCCTCGAGGCGCTTGAGGTCGACCTCGCGGTCGCCGGGCAGGCCGACGACGACGAGCTCGCGCTCCCCGCCGGGGTGCACGAGGGCCAGGACGACGTTCTTCAGCGTGTCCGCCGCGGTCCAGGGCCGGTCCGCGCGGGGCTGCCGCTCGTTGGCGACGGCGACGAGCGTCTCGATCGTCGGGGTGTCCGGGGTGTCCTCGACGTGTGCCGCGGGCGCGTCGGACCAGTCGACGGGGTCGGGCACGACCGTGGTGACGGCCTCGACGTTGGCCGCGTAGCCGCCGGGCGAGCGCACGAACGTGTCCTCGCCGATCGCGGTGGGCGTGAGGAACTCCTCCGAGCGCGAGCCGCCCATCGCCCCGGACGTCGCCGCGACGATGACGTGCTCGAGCCCGAGCCGGTCGAAGATGCGCTGGTAGGCGCCCCGCTGGGCCTCGTACGCGCGGTCGAGCCCCTCGTCGTCGACGTCGAACGTGTAGGCGTCCTTCATGACGAACTCGCGCCCGCGGATCAGGCCGGCGCGGGGCCGGGCCTCGTCGCGGTACTTGGTCTGGATCTGGTAGAGCGCCAGCGGCAGGTCCTTGTACGAGGAGTACAGGTCCTTGACCAGGAGCGTGAACATCTCCTCGTGCGTGGGAGCGAGGAGGTAGTCGCCGTCGCGCCGGTCCTTGAGGCGGAAGATGTTCGGGCCGTACTCGGTCCACCGGCCGGTCGCCTCGTAGGGCTCCTTCGGCAGCAGCGCCGGGAAGTGCACCTCCTGGGCGCCGATCGCGGCCATCTCCTCCCGGACGACGGCCTCGACCTTGGCCAGCACGCGCAGGCCGAGCGGGAGCCAGGTGTAGATGCCGGGGGCGGCGCGGCGGATGTACCCCGCACGCACGAGCAGCCGGTGGCTGGCGACCTCGGCGTCGGCGGGGTCCTCGCGCAGGGTGCGGACGAACAGCGTGGACATGCGCAGGAGCATGGGGGCGAGCCTAGTGCGCGCCGGGCCCGGTCCCCGCACGTGCACCGCGCCTGCTGCGCGGTGCACGGGCGTGCGCCAGGATGGCCGGGTGCCCGAGCTGCCGGAGGTGGAGGCGCTCGCGCAGTTCCTGCGCGGGCGGACCGTGGGGCGCACGCTGACCCGCGTCGAGGTCGCGGCGATCAGCGCGCTCAAGACGTTCCGACCGCCGCCGACAGCGCTGCGCGGCGCGGTCGTCACGGACGTGCGGCGGCACGGCAAGTGGCTGGACCTCGTGGTCGACGCCCCCGACGAGGGGCCGTTGCACGTGGTGTGGCACCTCTCGCGGGCCGGCTGGGTGCGCTGGTACGAGACGCTGCCGGAGCGTCCGGCCCGCCCGGGACGGTCCCCGCTGGCGCTGCGCGTCGGGCTGGACGACGGCAGCGGCTTCGACCTCACCGAGGCGGGCACCCGCAAGCGGCTGGCCGTGCACGTGGTGGCGGACCCGGCGCAGGTGCCGCAGATCGCCACGCTGGGGGTCGAGCCCCTCTCCGACGCGTTCACCCCCGCCGTGCTGGGCGAGCTGCTGGGGCGGCGCAACCAGCAGATCAAGGGCCTGCTGCGGGACCAGTCGACCATCGCAGGCATCGGCAACGCCTACTCCGACGAGATCCTGCTGGTCGCGCGGACGAGCCCGTTCGCCCCGACGCGCTCGTACGACGCGCCGCGCACGGCTGCCCTGCACGCCGCGGTCCGGGAGGTGCTCGCCGAGGCGGTCGCGACGGCGTCGGGGCGCCCGGCGGCCGAGCTCAAGGACGCCAAGCGCCGCGGCATGCGGGTGCACGGGCGCACAGGTGAGTCCTGCCCCGGCTGGGACGGCACGCCGTGCGGCGACACCGTGCACGAGGTGTCGTTCGCCGACTCCTCGCTGCAGTACTGCCCGACGTGCCAGACGGGTGGCCGCCCGCTCGCCGACCGGCGCATGTCCCGCCTCCTGCGCTGAGGAGCGCCTCGGCCACGAGCGACTTGCCGCAACGGAAAGTCCCTGGTTCGATCGGGCCATGGACGACATCGGCGACGCCGCCGCGACGCTCGCGTCCCTGGACGCCGACCGCGCCCACCTGCGCGCCCGGGTGACGCCGAGGCTCAGTCGCGTGTACGCCGTGGCCTACGCGTGCGTGGTGGCCCTCCTCCCGACCGCCCTGGCGTTCCTCGGGGCCGGCTGGGGCGTCGCCTACGCCGCGACCCTGCTGGTCTACGTCGCCGCGCTCGCGGCCCTGGTGAGCACCACGCGCCGCCGGCTGGGCTTCTGGCCGACACAGACCACACGGAACGCCACCGCCGTGGTCGGCGCCACCGTGGTCTACCTCGGCGGGACGGGCGCCGCCTTCCTCGCCACGCGCGAGCTGGGCTCGTGGTGGGCCGCGGGTGCGGCGGTGCTCACCGTCGCCGTCGTCGGCGGAACCCTGAGCCGGCACCTCGACCGCCGCTGGGCGACGTCGTGACGGAGCCCGGAACGGGCGGGCCGGCGGACCCTCTCGGCGCTCCCAGCGACGCCGCCGCGGAGGACGAGGCGTTCGACGAGCTCGTGCACGCGCCGCTGCGGCTGCGCACGTGCGCGCTGCTGGACCAGGCGCACGACGTCCGGTTCGCCGTGCTGCAGGAGGTGCTGGGCGTCTCGGCGTCCGTGCTGAGCAAGCACGTCTCCGCCCTGGGACGCGCCGGGTACGTGACGGTCGGCAAGCACTGGGCCGACCAGCGGACACGCACCACGGTGCGGCTCACACCCGCCGGGCGGCGCGCGTACCGGGCCCACGTCGCCGCGCTGCGCGCCATCGTCGGCGAGGGGTAGCACCCTCAGAACAGGACGGTCGCGTACTCCCCCACCTGCCGGAAGCCGACGGCCTCGTAGGCGCGGACGGCGCGGGTGTTGTAGCCGTTGACGTACAGCGAGACCGTCGGCGCGATCTCGCGCCGTGCGGCCTCGACGACGGCGGCCATGCCGCCCTCGGACAGCCGCTCGCCGCGGCGCTCGGGCTCGACCCAGACGCCCTGCACCTGGGCGACGCCGAGCGCGACGGCCGGCACCTCGGCCTTGAAGACCACACGGGGCCGGCGCCAGCCCGTCCCGGCCCGGTCGACGAGCACGAACGAGCGGCCCTGCTCGACGAGGGTGCGCACGCGCGCCTCGTAGGGCCCGCCGGGGCCGGAGGCGGGCGAGTACCCGACCTCCTCGGTGAACATGCGGATGCACGCCGGCAGCACGAGGTCGTACTCGTCGGGCGTCGAGCGGCGCACGCGCGGGTCCGCCGCGACGGACGGCGCGGTGTCGATGACCATGGACGGCTGGTGCGCGCGGACCTCGCGCTCGACGGGCCAGGCGCCCCGCAGCAGCGCCCACAGGTCGAGCACGGGCCGGGCGGCGCCGACGACGGACGAGCTGCGCCGCCCCCGGTCGCGGGCCAGGTCGGCGAACGCCTCGACGGCGCGCCGGAGCAGGGCGGGGTCGTCCTCCGGCACCACCGGGACGAGGTTGGCGCCCGCCCAGCACACGGCGAGGAGCACACCGTCCTCGGCGTACCCCCAGACCTCGCCGCCGGCGCGGCGCAGACCGGCCACGAGGGCGTGCTCCAGCCGGTGCGACGCCAGGACGGCGGCGACGGGGTCCTGCGCGCACACCGCGAGCGCGGCGGGCACGTCCTCGTCGGTGAGGACCCGCGCCCGCGCGGTGGTCGTTCGCGGTGCCATGCGCTGATTGTGCCCCACGTCACAGGGGCGCGCCGGGTACGGCACGCCCCTGCGCGCGTCGGGGGCGCCGGCGCGCACGTCGGAGGTCAGCCGACCGAGACGGTCGGGGCGCCCTGCCCCGCCTCGACCGGGTCCATGGACTCGGCCAGGCGCATGGCCTCCTCGATGAGGGTCTCGACGATCATCGACTCGGGCACGGTCTTGATGACCTCGCCCTTGACGAAGATCTGCCCCTTGCCGTTGCCGGAGGCGACGCCGAGGTCGGCCTCCCGGGCCTCGCCGGGGCCGTTGACGACGCAGCCCATGACGGCGACACGCAGCGGTACCTCCATGCCCTCGAGGCCGGCGGTGACGCGCTCGGCGAGCGTGTAGACGTCGACCTGGGCGCGCCCGCAGGAGGGGCAGGAGACGATCTCGAGCTTGCGGGGCCGCAGGTTCAGCGACTGGAGGATCTGGTTGCCGACCTTGACCTCCTCGACCGGCGGCGCGGACAGCGAGACGCGGATCGTGTCACCGATGCCCTTGCTGAGCAGCGCGCCGAACGCGGTCGCGGACTTGATCGTGCCCTGGAACGCGGGGCCGGCCTCGGTGACGCCGAGGTGCAGCGGCCAGTCGCCCCGCTCGGAGAGCAGCTCGTAGGCACGCACCATGACCACGGGGTCGTTGTGCTTGACGGAGATCTTGAAGTCGTGGAAGTCGTGCTCCTCGAAGAGCGACGCCTCCCACACCGCGGACTCCACGAGCGCCTCGGCGGTCGCCTTGCCGTACTTGGCCAGCAGCCGCGGGTCGAGGGACCCGGCGTTGACGCCGATGCGGATCGAGACGCCCGCGTCGGACGCCGCCCGCGCGATCTCCTTGACCTGGTCGTCGAACTTGCGGATGTTGCCCGGGTTGACGCGGACGGCGGCGCAGCCGGCGTCGATCGCGGCATACACGTACTTCGGCTGGAAGTGGATGTCCGCGATCACCGGGATCTGCGACTTGCGCGCGATCGCGGGCAGCGCCTCGGCGTCGTCCTGCGAGGGGACGGCCACGCGCACGATGTCGCAGCCCGAGGCGGTCAGCTCGGCGATCTGCTGCAGCGTGGCGTTGATGTCGGTGGTCGGCGTCGTCGTCATCGACTGCACCGAGATCGGGGCGTCGCCGCCGACCTCGACCTTGCCGACACGGATCTTGCGCGTCTTGCGGCGGGGCGCGAGGACGGGAACCGGCGCCTGCGGCATGCCCAGGTTGATCGGGGTGGTCACCCGTCCATCATCCCACCTGCCGCGGGGTGCCCCGCAGCGCACGGGCGGGTGCTCACCGAGCCGTCACCCGACGTGCACACGCCGGCCGGGTGCACGCCGGTCGTGCGGTCAGCCGAACACCCGCACGGGGTTGAACACGTCGGCCCACGCCAGCAGCAGCCCCACGCCCGCGAGCAGCACGAACACGCTGTACGCGACGGGCACGAGCCGCGCGGTGTCGAAGGGCCCGGGCCGCGGCAGGCCCCGCAGGCGTGCCACCTGGCGTCGCGCGCCCTCCCAGAGCGCCGCGGCCACGTGCCCGCCGTCGAGGGGCGGCAGCGGGACGAGGTTGAACACGAAGAGCGCCACGTTGAGCATCGCGAGCATCTCGAGCATCCCCGCGAGCCGGGTCGCGGTCGTGATGCCCTCCCCCTCGACCGATGCGATCTCGCCGGCGAACCGGCCGACGCCGACGATCCCGACGACCGAGGTGGCGTCGCGCTCGGCACCCGTCACGGTGGTGGTGACGATCTCGCCGATGCGGCTGGGCAGGGTCGCGACGACCTCGACGGTGCGCCAGGTGCGCTCGAGGGTGAGGACGCCGACCTCGGCGACGGACTGCCGCTGCAGCTCGTCCGCGGGGCGGATCCCGAGGAACCCGACCTCGGCGGTGCGGACCTCCCCCGACGCGTCGGTCTCGACGAGGCCGTCGTCGTCGACCACGGGGCGCTCGGCCACGACCGGCGTCACGGTGAGGTCGACCTCGGCGCCGTCGCGCTCGACGACCATCGTCACGGTCTGGTCGCCGGTGGCCCGGATGAGCTCGGTGAGCTGCGTCCAGTCCTCGACGTCCGTGCCGTCGTAGGCCACGACCGTGTCTCCGGGCAGCAGCCCGGCGGCGAGCGCGGGGGTCGGCGGGTCGGCGTCGGTGCACTCGCGGTCGGCGGGGGCGTCGGCGGGCACCACGCACTCGGGCACCGCGGCGACCGTGGTGGAGGCCCCCGGCACGCCGATGCCGACGTGCACGACGGCGAGCAGCACGAACGCGATGACCAGGTTCATCGTGGGCCCGCCGAGCATGACGACGAGCTTCTTGGGGGTGGAGAGGCGGTAGAACGCGCGGTGGTCCTCGCCGGGACGGATCTCCTCGGCGCTGACGTCGCGCGCGTCGGCGGCGACGCGCTGCCACCACGAGCGGGGCTCGCGGGCACCGACGGCCTCGGACGTGGGGTACATGCCGACGAGGCGCACGTACCCGCCGAGCGGGATCGCCTTGACGCCGTACTCCGTCTCGCCGCGCGTGCGCGACCACAGCGTCGGGCCGAAGCCGACCATGTACTGGCTGACGCGCACGCCGAACCGCTTGGCGGGCACCATGTGCCCGACCTCGTGCAGCGCGATCGACGCGAGCAGCACGAGGACGAACACGAGCACGCCGATGACGTAGGCCACACGTCCTCCTTGAGGGTCCGGGCGCGCGGGTCCGCCGGGTGCCGGCAGGACGGGTCCGCGCGTTCGGCAGGATACGCCGGACGGTCCGGCGCGAGGCCCACCCTCGCCCGCGCACCTGGGAGCCGCCTGGGCGCGCCGGCCCCGGCCCCGGCGCGCCCGTCAGCGGGTCGCGCGGCGGCGGGCCGCCTGCGTGACCTGGGTGCCGACGACCAGGAGCAGCGCGATCGCGAACATCGCCGAGCTGATGACGTTGGCCTGGGGCGGGATCCCCCGCGTGGCGGACACGTAGACGAACTTCGGGAAGGTGACGAACCCTCCGGAGGTGAAGTTCGTGACGATGAAGTCGTCGAAGCTGAGGGAGAACGCCAGCAGCGCCGCGGCGCCGATCCCCGGCAGCAGCAGCGGGAAGGTCACCTTCCAGAAGGCCTGCCACGGCGAGGCGTACAGGTCGGCGGCGGCCTCCTCCAGCGCGGGGTCGAGGCTCGCGACCCGGGCCTTGACGGCGACCACGACGAAGCTGATGCAGAACAGCACGTGCGCGGCCACGACGGTGCCGAACCCCAGCGGCACCCGCAGCGACAGCAGCTGGGCGACCAGCGCGGCGCCGAGCACGACCTCGGGCGTCGCCATCGGCAGGAACACCAGGAGGTTGACGGCGCTACGCCCCCGGAACCGGGCCCGGACCAGGGCGATCGCGAGCATCGTGCCGAGCGTCGTGGCGAGGAGGGTGGCCAGCAGGCCGACCCGCAGCGAGTTGCCCAGGGCCTCGCACACCTGCGGCGCCCCGCACGGGTTGCGCCACGCGTCGAGGGTGAACCCGCGCCACACGAGGTTGGTCTTGCCCGCGTCGTTGAACGAGAAGAGCACGGTGTACGCGACGGGCACGAGGAGGAAGACGAACCCCAGACCGGCGAACACCGGCACCACGAGCGCCCCGGGCCGGGCCGTGCGCAGCCCGCTCACACGAGGTCCTCGGTGCCGGTGCGCCGCACGTACGCCGTGACGAGCAGCAGGATCGAGACCATCAGCACGACCGACAGCGCCGCGGCGGTCGGGTAGTCGAGCACGCGGAAGAACCTCCCGTCGATGACCTGGCCGATCATCGTGGTGTCGGTGTTGTTGCCCAGCAGCGAGGAGTTCACGTAGTCCCCGGTCGCGGGGATGAACGTCAGCAGCGTCCCGGCGACGACGCCGGGCATCGACAGCGGCAGCGTGACCGTCCGGAACGTGGTGACCGGCGAGGCGTACAGGTCGGCGCCGGCCTCGAGCATCCGCGGGTCGAGCCGTTCGAGGGCGGCGTACAGCGGCAGCACCATGAACGGCAGGAAGGCGTAGGTCAGGCCGATGACGACGGCCGCGGGGGTGGCCGCCAGGCGCCCGTCGGGCGGCAGCACGTGCAGCCAGCGCAGCGCGGTCACGACCGCGGCGTCGTCGGCGAGGATCTGCTTCCAGGCGACGGTCCGCAGGATGAAGCTGGTGAAGAAGGGCGCCACGACGAGCACCAGCAGCACGCCCTGCAGCGTCGGCCGTCCGCGGGCGCGCACGGCGATCAGGTACGCCATCGGGTACCCGATCACCAGGGTGGCCAGCGTCGCGACGAGCGCGAAGCCGAACGAGCGCAGCAGCTGCGGCCAGAACTGCGCGAGCGCCTCGGTGTAGTTCTGCCACCGCAGCGCCGGCACGTACTCGCCCAGCTCGCCGCCCGGGACGGACGTGTACAGCGACGTCGCGAGCAGCGCGCCGACAGGGACGACGAAGAACGCCACGAGGTACAGCACGCCGGGCACGACCAGGCCGCGGTAGCCCGGGCGCCGGCCGCCGCCCGGGGCCGGGGCGGGCGCCGCCCCGCGCTGGCCGAGCGCCGCAGTGAGGCTCACGGCTCGCCGTCCAGGTCGACCGTGCCCGCGGCGGGCGCGTCGTGCCCGTCGAGCGCGAACGTGTGCCCGTGCTGCCACGCGAGGCGGACCCGGTCCCCCGGGGCCCGCGTGCCGCCCCCGAGGTTCTGGGCGAAGACGCCGAACGTGCCGAGGCCGCCGTCGAGCGCCACCTGGTACTGCGTGGAGACGCCGGTGAACGCGACGTCGACGACCGTGCCGGGACCCAGCACGTCCTCGTCCGGCCCGGGCCCGTCCGTCCCGGCGTCCGCGTCGAGGAGGCGGACCTTCTCCGGGCGGACACCGACGAGCACGTCACCGGTCGTGCGCACCGCGCGGTCGGCCCGCACGAGCAGCCGCTGCCCGGCCACGTCCACGCCGAGCACGTCGCCGCCGGTCTCCACCACGGTGCCCGGCACGAGGTTCGACTGCCCGAGGAAGTTCGCGACGAACGCCGTGCGCGGCAGCTCGTACAGGTCCGCCGGTGCGCCCATCTGCTCGATCCGCCCGCCGTTCATCACGGCCACGGTGTCGGCCATCGACATGGCCTCCTCCTGGTCGTGGGTCACGTGCACGAACGTCAGGCCGACCTCGGACTGGATGCGCTTGAGCTCGAGCTGCATCTGCCGGCGCAGCTTGAGGTCGAGCGCCCCGAGCGGCTCGTCCAGCAGCAGCAGCGCCGGCCGGTTGACGATCGCCCGGGCCAGGGCGACCCGCTGCTGCTGACCGCCCGACAGCTGGCCCGGGCGGCGGTCGGCCAGGTGCGCCAGCTCGACGAGCTCCAGCCCCTCGCGGACCCGGCGCGCGACCTCCGCGGCGCGGGTCCGGCGCAGCCCGAACGCCACGTTCTCCCCCACGCTCAGGTGCGGGAACAGCGCATAGCTCTGGAAGACGGTGTTGACCGGGCGCCGGTGCGGCGGCGCGTCCGTCACGTCGCGACCGGCCAGGCTGATCGTCCCCGCGGTGGGCCGCTCGAGCCCGGCGACCATCCGCAGCGTCGTGGTCTTGCCGCACCCCGACGGGCCGAGCAGCGCGAAGAAGCTGCCCGACGGGACCGTCAGGGTGAGGTCGTCGACCGCGACGAACGCCCCGAAGCGCTTGGTGACGCCCGCGATCTCGAGCGCGGCACCGTGCTGCGTGCGCACCGGTGCCACGGCCTCCTCGACAGCGGCCACGTCAGGCGCCGATCACGTCGAGGAAGCGCCCGTTGTACAGCTCCTCCTCGTCCGGGGTCAGGCTGCCGAAGACGTGGACGGTCTCGAGCACGAGGTCGTCGGGGAAGATCATCGGGTCCTCGGCGAGCGCGGGGTCGATCTCGAGCATCGCCTCCTGCGCCCCATGCACCGGCGTGACGTAGTTGACCCAGGCGGCGACCTGCGCCGCGACCTGCGGGTCGTAGTAGTAGTCGAACAGCTGCTCGGCGGCCGCCTTGCGCGGCGACGGGGTCGGGACCATGAGGTTGTCGCTCCACAGCATCCCGCCCGCGTCGGGCACCGCGAACCCGAACCGGCCGTCGAACTCGTAGTTCAGCGACGTGATGTCCCCGGACCACGCGATGCACGCCACCGCGTCGCCCGACGCCAGGTCCTGCGTGTAGGAGTTGCCCCGCACCTGCCGGATCTGCCCCGAGGCGAGCTGCGCCTCGAGCACCTCGAGGGCCGCCGTCCAGTCCGTGTCCGTCCAGGGCCCGGCGGGCGAGACGCCCTGGTCGAGCATCAGCAGGCCGATGGTGTCGCGCATCTCCGAGAGCACCTCGACCCGGCCCGCGTACTGCGGGTCCCACAGCTGCGACACCGACCGCAGCCCGCCGGGGATCTTCTCCTTGTCCCACGCGATGCCGGTCATGCCCGACTGCCACGTGAGCGAGTGGTTGCGCCCGGGGTCGAACGCGACGTCCTGGAGGGTGGTGAGGATGTTCGCCGCGTTCGGGATGTTCTCCCGGTCCAGCAGCGCGGCGTAGTCCTGGCGGATCCAGCGCGCGGCCATCCAGTCCGTCAGGGTGACCACGTCGTACCCGATGTCCTGGCCGTTGGCCAGCTGCCCGGACACCTTGCCGTAGAACGTGTCGTTGTCCTCGATGTCCTCGGCGTAGGCGACCTCGACGCCCGACTGCTCCGTGAACGCCTCGAGCGTCGGGAAGCTCGTCCCGCTCTCGTCCTGGTCGAGGTACTGGGTCCAGTTCGCCCACCGCACGGCCCCGCCCGCGGACGCGCCGGAACCGCCGGCCGAGGTCGGGGCGCCGCCGGTGCCGCAGGCCGCGAGCAGGGCACCCGTGCCCAGCGCCCCGGCGGCACCGGCCAGGAGCCGTCGGCGGGAGACGGACGCCCGGGCCAGGCGCACGAGGTCGCGCACCACGGGGTCGGTCACGGGCGGGCGGCGGTCGCTCACGTCGTCTCCTCTCGACGAGCCGGCACGGGGCGCCGGGCTGACCGGATCGTGGCGTAGCGACCGCGCCCGACACAAGGAATTCGTGGTGATCTGCTCTCGCGGCAACGAAAAGTTTGCATCCCCGGAACATTCGGCCGCGCAGACGGTGGCCTCAGGCCTCGAACGCCGACATCACGTGCTTGATCCGCGTGTACTCCTCGAACCCGTACATGGACAGGTCCTTGCCGTGCCCCGAGTGCTTGAAGCCGCCGTGCGGCATCTCCGCCACGAACGGGATGTGCGTGTTGATCCACACGACGCCGAAGTCCAGGGCCCGCGACGCCCGCATCGCCCGGCCGTGGTCGGCGGTCCACACCGACGACGACAGCCCGTACCGCACGTCGTTGGCCAGCCGCAGCGCCTCGTCCTCGTCGGCGAACGTCTGCACCGTCACGACCGGCCCGAAGATCTCCTCCTGGACGGCCTCGTCGCCCTGGCGCAGCCCGTCGACGACCGTCGCCTCCAGGAACCAGCCCGGACCGTCGGGCCGCTCGCCGCCGGCCACGACGCGGGCGTGCGCCGGCAGCCGGTCGAGGAACCCGGTGACCCGGTCGAGCTGGGCGGCGTTGTTGACCGGGCCGAACGCGACGTCCGGGTCCGCCGGCACCCCCGTGCGGCGCTCGCGGGCGGCCTGCGCGAGCGCCGCGACGAAGTCGTCGTGCACCTTCTCGTGCACGAGCACGCGCGTGGCCGCGGTGCAGTCCTGCCCCGCGTTGTAGTAGCCGGCGTCCGCGATCCCCGCGGCCGCCACGGCCAGGTCGGCGTCGTCGAAGACCAGCACCGGCGCCTTGCCCCCGAGCTCGAGGTGCACGCGCTTGAGCCCGTCGGCGGCGGCCCGCGCCACCTCCGCCCCGGCGCGGACGGAGCCGGTGATCGCAACCATGTCCGGGCGCGGGTGGGAGACGACGGCACGGCCGGTGTCCCGGTCGCCGCACACCACGTTGAGCACGCCCTTCGGGAGCACCTGCGCGGCGAGCTCGGCCAGGCGCAGCGTCGTCACGGGCGTGGTGTCCGACGGCTTGAGGACGATCGTGTTGCCCGCCGCGAGCGCGGGGGCGATCTTCCACACCGCCATCATCAGGGGGTAGTTCCAGGGCGTGACCTGCCCGACGACGCCGACGGGCTCGCGCCGCACCCACGACGTGTGCCCGGCCGTGTACTCCCCCGCGGACAGCCCGGTGAGCACGCGCGCGGCACCGGCGAAGAAGCGCAGCTGGTCGACGCACGGCGGGATCTCGTCCGCGGCCGTCAGGTGCAGGGGCTTGCCGGTGTTGCGCGACTCCGCCGCGACGAGCTCGTCGGCGTGCGCCTCCACGAGGTCCGCGAGCGCGAGCAGGGCGAGCTGCCGCTCGGCGGGCGTGGTGCGGCCCCAGCCGACGGCGGCGCGGTCGGCCGCGGCGTAGGCGTCGGCGACGTCGGCGGCGCCGCTGCGGGGGGCGCGGGCGTACTCCTGCCCGGTGCTGGGGTCGACGACGGGGGTGGTGGCGCCGTCACGGGCGGGGCGGGGCTCGCCGTCGACGAGGTTGGTCAGCTCGAGGGTCGTGGTCACGCCGGCTCCTGCGGGTGGTCCGGGAGGTCGGCCCGGCGGGGCGGGTCGGCCCGGCGGGGCGTGGCACGCCCGCCACGGTGGAGTCTTGCGACGTCGGTATCCGGATGTCGAGAGTGTTTCGGGGCGCGAAATCAGAAGTTCACATGGCGATCTGGCACGGAATCCCTTGCGCGGAGGCCTCGGCAGGCAGCACGATCGGGCGTCATGACCACCCGACCCGCCGCCCCGGTGGTGCTCGACGACGTCGCCAAGGCGATCATCGAGCAGCTCCAGGAGGACGGCCGCCGCCCGTACGCGACGATCGGCAAGGCCGTCGGGCTGTCCGAGGCGGCGGTCCGCCAGCGGGTGCAGCGCCTGCAGGACGCCGGCGTCATCCAGGTCGTGGCCGTGACCGACCCGATGCAGGTGGGCTTCCGCCGGCAGGCGATGATCGGGGTGCGCGCCGACGGCGACCTGACCACGCTGGCGGAGTCCCTCGCGGCGGTCCCCGAGGTCGACTACGTGGTCGTGACCGCCGGGTCCTTCGACGTCCTCGTCGAGGTGGTGTGCGAGGACGACGAGCACCTGCTGCGGGTCCTCAACGAGTCCGTGCGCACCCTGCCCGGGGTGCGCGAGTCCGAGACGTTCGTCTACCTGCGCCTGCACAAGCAGCTCTACAACTGGGGGACCAGATGAGCACCACGCCCCGCGGCACCGACCGCGCCACCGCCGCCCGCGACCACCTGTGGGGCCACTTCACGCGGCAGAGCGCGTGGGAGCACGACGTGCCGATCATGGTGCGCGGCGAGGGCCACCACGTGTGGGACTCCCGCGGGCACCGGCTCATCGACGGGCTGTCGGGGCTGTTCGTCGTCCAGCTCGGGCACGGGCGCACCGAGCTCGCGCAGGCGGCGGCCGACCAGGCCAGAGAGCTGGCGTTCTTCCCGCTGTGGTCGTACGCCCACCCCCACGCGATCGACCTCGCGGAGCGGCTGGCCGCGCACGCCCCGGGCGACCTCAACCGGGTGTTCTTCACGACCGGCGGCGGTGAGGCCGTCGAGACGGCGTGGAAGCTGGCCAAGCAGTACTGGAAGCTCATGGGCCGCCCGGGCAAGCACAAGGTGATCTCCCGGGCGATCGCGTACCACGGCACCACCCAGGGCGCGCTGTCGATCACCGGGCTGCCCGAGCTGAAGCAGGCGTTCGAGCCGCTGGTCCCCGGCGGGCACAAGGTGCCCAACACCAACCAGTACCGCGCCCCGGAGCACCTGCGCGACGACCCGAAGGCGTTCGGCCGGTGGGCCGCGGACCGGATCGCGGAGGCCATCGAGTTCGAGGGCCCCGAGACGGTCGCCGCGGTGTTCCTCGAGCCCGTGCAGAACGCCGGCGGGTGCTTCCCGCCGCCGCCCGGGTACTTCGAGCGGGTGCGGGAGATCTGCGACGAGCACGACGTGCTGCTCGTCTCCGACGAGGTGATCTGCGCGTTCGGGCGGATCGGGTCGATCTTCGCCTGCGAGGACCTCGGCTACCAGCCCGACATGATCACCTGCGCCAAGGGCATGACGTCCGGGTACTCCCCCATCGGCGCGTGCATCGCCTCGGACCGGCTGTTCGAGCCGTTCGCGACCGGGTCGACGAGCTTCGCGCACGGGTACACCTTCGGCGGGCACCCGGTCTCGGCCGCCGTCGCCATGGCCAACCTCGACCTGTTCGAGGCCGAGCACGTCGTGGACCACGTGCACGAGCAGGCACCCGTGCTGCGCCGGACGCTCGAACGGCTGCTGGACCTGCCGATCGTCGGCGACGTGCGCGGCGAGGGCTTCTTCTACGGGATCGAGCTCGTCAAGGACAAGGTCACGCGCGAGACGTTCGACGACGACGAGTCCGAGCGGCTGCTGCGCGGGTTCCTCACCCCTGCCCTGTACGAGGCCGGGCTGTACTGCCGGGCCGACGACCGCGGGGACCCGGTGATCCAGCTCGCGCCGCCCCTGACCTGCGGGCCGGCGCAGTTCGACGAGATCCAGCAGATCCTGCGCGGCGTGCTCGGCGAGGCGTGGGCCCGGCTGTGAGCGCCGCGACCCGGGTCGACGACGCGACGCACCTGCGCGGGCTGTCCCTGTGGTGGGACCAGGTCGTGGCCGAGGACCCCGGCGCCGCGGCACCCCGGCCGCCCCTGGACGGGGACACCACCGCCGACGTCGTCGTGGTCGGGGGCGGGTACACCGGGCTGTGGACGGCGTACTACCTGCTGGAGGCCGACCCGTCGCTCGACGTCCTCGTCGTCGAGCAGGACGTCGCCGGCTCGGGCGCCAGCGGACGCAACGGCGGCTGGTGCTCGGCCCTCTTCCCCACCTCCCCCGACGCCCTCGCCCGCCGCCACGGCGCCGACGCGGCACGCGAGATGCGCGCCGCCATGCGCGACACCGTCGTCGAGGTGGGCGGCGTCGCGGCCGCCGAGCAGATCGACTGCGACTTCGCCTACGGCGGGACCGTGACGCTCGCCCGCACGGCCCCGCAGGTCGACCGCGTGACCCGGGAGGCCGCCGAGGGTGCCCGCTGGGGCGACGAGGTCCAGCTCCTCGACGCCGAGGGCGTGGCCGAGCACGTGCGCGCCGAGGGCGTGCTGGCCGGCACCTGGACGCCCGACTGCGCGCGCGTGCAGCCGGCCCGGCTGGCGCACGGGCTCGCGCAGGTGCTCGTCGCCCGTGGCGCCAGGATCGCGGAGCGCACCCGCGCCCTGCGGCTGTCGCCGCGGGCCGTCGTCACCGACCAGGGCACGGTGCGCTGCCGCTGGGTCGTGCGCGCGACCGAAGCGTGGACGCCGCGCCTGCCCGGGTCCGCCCGGGACGTCGTGCCCGTCTACTCCCTCATGGTCGCGACCGAGCCCCTGCCCGCGTCCGTGTGGGCCACGATCGGCCTCGACCGCGGGCAGACGTTCACCGACGCCCGCCACCTGGTGGTCTACGGGCAGCGCACCGCGGACGACCGCCTGGCGTTCGGCGGCCGCGGCGCGCCGTACCACCCCGGATCGGCCGTCGACGCCCGGTACGACCAGGTGCCCCGCGTGCACGCGCACCTGCACCGCACGCTCGTCGACCTCTTCCCGGCCGTCGCCGACCACGCCGTCACGCACACGTGGGGAGGCGCGCTCGGCGTGCCCCGCGACTGGCACGCGTCCGTGGGGCTCGACCCGGCGACGGGCATCGGCTGGGCCGGCGGGTACGTCGGTGACGGCGTCGGCACCGCGAACCTCGCGGGGCGCACGCTGGCCGACCTCATCACCGGCGCCGACACCCCGTTGACCCGGCTGCCGTGGGTCGGGCACCGCTCACCGGCGTGGGAGCCCGAGCCCGTGCGCTGGGCCGAGATCACCGCCGCCCGCTGGGCCGCGACCTGGGCCGACGCCGCCGAGCGCCGCACCGGTCGCCCCAGCCTCGTCGCCCGCGCGCTGTCCCCGTTCCTCGGGCACTGATCCGGCACGCACGGCACGGCCGCGTCTGCTGGGGCGGGCGAGCGGTAGACCCGTCCCGCCGACGGACCCGTGCGTTCCGCGTCCGCCGGCGGCGGGTCAGACCGCCAGGAGCTCGTTCGCGCGCGCCCGGGCCCAGCGCTCGACCTCGAGGACCACGTCGAGCGTCGTGGCGTCCGCGGCGGTGCCCTCGTGCTCGGCGAGCACCTTCTCCACCGTCGTCACCACGTCCCCGAACGTGATCCGCCCCGCGAGGAACGCCGCGACGCCCTCCTCGTTGGCCGCGTTGTACACCGCGGGGTGCGTCGCCGAGGCCGCCACCGCCTCGCGCGCCAGCCGCACCGCCGGGAACACGACCTCGTCGAGCGGCTCGAACGTCCACGACGTCGCCGTCGACCAGTCGCACGGGCTCGCCGCACCCGCCACGCGCTCCGGCCACGCCAGCCCCAGCGCGATCGGCAGCCGCATGTCCGGCGGGGACGCCTGCGCGATCGTCGACCCGTCGACGAACTCCACCATCGAGTGCACCACCGACTGCGGGTGGACGACCACGGCGACGTCGTCGACCGGCACGTCGAAGAGCAGGTGCGCCTCGATGAGCTCCAGGCCCTTGTTCATCAGGCTCGCCGAGTTCACGGTGACGACCGGACCCATGCTCCACGTCGGGTGCGCGAGCGCCTGCTCCGGCGTGGCCCGCGCCACGGCGTCGGCCGACCAGCCGCGGAACGGCCCGCCGGACGCCGTCAGCACCAGGCGGCGCACCTCGGAGTGCGCGCCCGACCGCAGGGCCTGGGCGATCGCGGAGTGCTCGGAGTCGACCGGGACGATCTGGTCGGGCCGCACGGTCGCCGCGCGCACGAGCGCGCCACCGACGACCAGCGACTCCTTGTTGGCCAGGGCCAGGGTGCTGCCCCCGCGCAGCGCGGCGAGCGTCGGGAGCAGCCCGACCGAACCCGTGATGGCGTTGAGCACGACGTCCGCGCCGCGGCCGGCGAGGTCGGCGGCCGCGTCGGGGCCGGACAGGACCTCGACGCCGGGCAGCAGGTCGCGCACCACGGCCGCGGCGACGACGTCGGCGACGGCCACGACCGGCACCCGGTGCGCGCGCGCCTGCTCGACGAGCAGCTCGACGTTCCCCCCGCCCGCGGACAGCCCGACGAGCGCGAACCGCGACGGGTCGCGGGCGAGGATCTCCAACGCCTGCGTGCCGACGGAGCCGGTGGAGCCGAGAACGGTGACGGTGCGCCTGCTCATGGCGTCGATGATCCCAGACGCCGGGCACCGCCCGAGCCACCGCGCGATCACCGTGACGCCGTGGCACCAGGGACGCCGCCCCGGCGGGAACGACTCCCTGATCGGGCACGACGTCTCGGCGGCGAGAGGTCACTCCACGCCGAGCAGCACGTCCACGGCCCGGGCGAAGAACGCGTCGACGGGACCCTCCGCGTAGCCGTTGCGGCCGTTGCGGCGCCGGAAGGTCGCCGAGCGGACCTCCGCGGCGGTCAGCGGCGCACCCTTGTCGAAGTACGCGACCAGGCGGTGGCACAGCGCGTCGACGTCCGCGGGCTCATAGCCGGGCTCACGGCCCTGCGGCGGGGCGAACCGGTCCCCGTCGGGGCGTCCGAGCCGGCCGTACAGCGTCCGCGCCTGCGCCCCGAGCTCCGCCATCCACGCGTCCTGGCCGCGCTCGGCCACGTGCTGCGCGCGCTGCCGCGCGACGAACGCGTGCTCCAGCCGGTCCAGCGCCGCGTCGACCGCCGAGGTCACGTACCCCCCGCGGACCATGTCGAACGCGACCTTGCGCACCTGCGCGCCCGTGAGCTCGCTCGCCGGCCCCGTCTCGTACAGGGTGCGCGCATGCTCGAAGAACTCGTCGACCTCGTCCGGGTCGTACCCGCGCTTGAGCCCGGAGACGGTGCGGAACATGCCGTCGCTCACTGGTCCTCCTCCGCGGCGAGCTGCCCGCAGGCGCCGTCGATGTCGCTGCCGCGCGTGTCCCGGATGGTCGTGGGGATGCCGTGCGCGCGCAAGCGTGCCACGAACTCCCGCTCCACGGCCGGATCACTCGCGGTCCAGCGCGAACCCGGCGTCGGGTTCAGCGGGATCGGGTTGCAGTGCACCCAGCCGGTCCCCCGCGCCGCGAGCTTCTCGCCGAGCAGGTCCGCACGCCACGCGTGGTCGTTGACGTCGCGGATCAGCGCGTACTCGATCGACACCCGCCGGCCCGTCGCGTCGAAGTACCGGCGCGCGGAGTCCAGCGCGTCGTCGACGTCCCAGCGCGTGTTCACCGGCACGAGCTCGCTGCGCAGCTCGTCGTCGGGGGCGTGCAGCGACAGCGCGAGCGTCACCGGGATGCCCTCGCCGGCGAGCTTGTCCATCGCCGGCACCATGCCCACCGTCGAGACCGTGACGTTGCGGGCCGACATGCCCAGACCGTCGGGGGCGGGCGCGACGAGGCGCCGCACCGTGCCCATCACGGCCTTGTAGTTGGCCAGCGGCTCGCCCATGCCCATGAAGACGACGTTGGTCAGGCGGGTCGCGCCCCCGGGCACCTCGCCGGCCGCCAGGGCCCGCGCCGCCTCGCGCACCTGCTCGACGATCTCCGCCGTCGACAGGTTGCGCGTCAGGCCGAGCTGCCCCGTCGCGCAGAACGAGCACGCCAGGCCGCAGCCCGCCTGGCTCGACACGCACAGCGTGGTGCGGTTCGCGTACCGCATGAGCACCGACTCGACCTTGGCGTCGTCGAACAGGTGGTACAGCGTCTTGACGGTCGTGCCGCCGTCGGCCGTCAACGTCCGTGTCGCCGTCAGCAGCTGCGGGAACAGGTCACCGGTGAGGACGTCCCGCGAGGCCTTCGGCAGGTCCGTCATCTTCTCGGGGTCGTTCGTCAGGTGCGTGAAGTAGTGCGTCGCCAGCTGCTTGGCCCGGAACGGCTTCTCGCCGAGCGCCGTCACGGCCTCGACGCGCTCCTGCGGGGTCAGGTCGACGAAGTGGCGCGGGGGCTTGCCGCGCGCACCGCGGGTGGTGGCGCTCAGCTGCAGCCGGACGGGGGTGGCGCTCATGGTCGCGGCTCCTCTCGCGTGGGGTCGTCGCCGACGGGCGGCGTGGTCGTGGTAGTCGGACGGTGGTGCGGCGCCGGGGCGCCGGCCAGGGCGCGTGCGGTTCAGCCGCCCGAGGGCAGCAGCACCGTGAGCAGCACCCACACCGTGGGCGCGGTCAGCAGCATCGAGTCGATGCGGTCGAGCACACCGCCGTGGCCCGGCAGCAGCCGGCCCATGTCCTTGAGCTCGAGGTCGCGCTTGAGCATGGACTCGGCGAGGTCGCCCAGGGTGGCGGAGACGACGACGCCCAGGGCGACGACGACGCCCACGAGCGGCTCCCCGCCGAACGCGAGCTGCACGCCCACGACGCCGACGACGCTCGCGAGCACGATCGACCCGAGCAGCCCCTCCCAGGACTTCTTCGGGCTGACCGAGGGCGCCAGGGGGTGCCGGCCGAGCAGCGTGCCGACGACGTACCCGCCGGTGTCGCACGCGACGGCGAGCAGGATGAACACCAGCACCCGCAGCGCCCCGTCGGGCTCGGCGAGCATGAGCATGACGAACCCGCCGAGGAACGGCAGGTAGGCGGCCGCGAACGCCGCCGCCGTCGCGTCCCGCAGCGCAGGCTCGCCGTTGCCGTCGAGGACGCGCCACACGACGGCCCCGCCGACCGTCAGCAGGAACGAGACGAAGAGCGCCTCGGTCCCGGCGGCGTACGCCGAGACCAGGATGCCCGCGGTGCCGACCAGCAGCGGCAGCAGCGGCAGGTGGATCGAGCGCCGCGAGAACGCGTGCGCGAGCTCCCAGACGGCCGCACCCACCGCGACGACCGCGACGACCGCGAACGCCTCCTTGCGGACGAACAGCGAGGCCGCCACCACGCCCAGGAGGACGAGGCCGACGACCACCGCGGCCGGCAGGTCCCGGCCGGGGCTGGTGTTGCGAGGGGCGGCGAGCTGCGTCATCAGACCTCGAGCAGCTCGCTCTCCTTGGACGCGAGGAGGTGGTCGATCAGCTCGACGTGCTTCTTGGTGAGCGCCTCGAGCTCCTTCTCGGCGCGCACGACCTCGTCCTCGCCCGCCTCGCCGTCCTTGACGATCTTGTCGAGCGTCTCCTTGGCGCGGCGGCGCACGGAACGCACGGAGATGCGCGCGTCCTCGGCCTTGCTCTTGGCGAGCTTGACGAAGTCCTTGCGCCGCTCGGCGGTCAGCGCGGGCAGCACGACGCGGATGACCGCACCGTCGTTGGTCGGGTTGACGCCGAGGTCCGAGTCGCGCAGGGCACGCTCGATCGCCGTCATCGACGACTTGTCGAACGGCGACACCAGGATCGTCCGCGCCTCGACCACGTTGAACGACGCCAGCTGCTGCAGGGGGGTCAGGGCGCCGTAGTAGTCGACGAAGACCTTCGCGAACATCGCCGCGTTGGCCCGGCCGGTGCGGATCGCCGCGAAGTCCTCCTTCGCGACCTCCACGGCCTTGTCCATCTTCTCCTCGGCCTCGAGGAGTGTGTCGTCGATCACCGGTGCTCCTTACGTCTGGTGGTGCAGGTCGCCTGGCGCGGCGGGTCGGTCAGCTCGCGGTGACGAGCGTGCCGATCTTCTCACCCTCGAGCGCACGCGTGACGTTGCCGTGCTCCTCGAGGCCGAAGACCCGCATCGGCACGTCGTTGTCGCGGCACAGGCTCAGCGCGGAGGTGTCCATCACGCCGAGCTCGCCCACGATCGCCTCGGTGTAGGTCAGGTGGTCGAGCTTGCGGGCCTCGGGGTCGTGCCGCGGGTCCGCGGAGTAGACCCCGTCGACGCCGTTCTTGCCCATGAGGACCTCCTGGCAGTGCGTCTCGAGCGCGCGCTGGACCGCCACGGTGTCCGTCGAGAAGTACGGCATGCCGGCGCCGGCGCCGAAGATCACGACGCGGCCCTTCTCGAGGTGCCGGATCGCACGGAGCGGGATGTACGGCTCGGCGACCTGGCCCATCGTGATGGCGGTCTGCACCCGGGTGCTCACCCCGGCCTGCTCGAGGAAGTCCTGGAGCGCGAGGCAGTTCATCACCGTGCCGAGCATGCCCATGTAGTCGGCACGGGCGCGGTCCATGCCGGACTGCGAGAGCTCGGCGCCGCGGAAGAAGTTGCCGCCGCCCACGACGATGGCGACCTGGACGCCGGCACGCACGGCCACGGCGATCTCGCCGGCGATGCGGCGCACGACGGGGACGGCCAGGCCGACGTCGCCGCCGCCGAAGCTCTCGCCGGAGAGCTTGAGCAGCACGCGCCGGGCCGGGGCGGCACCGGTCGTCGTGCCGGTCGTCGGTCCGGTTCCGGCGGACGGGTCCTGGGTCACGTGTCCTCCACGTCGCTCGGGCGCCGGTCCGGCGCGCTCGCCCGCTGGGGTCCCGGGCCGCGCCCGGCGGGCCGCGGGCGCCCGGTGCGGCGGTGGCCCCGGACCTGTCGGACCGGGGCCACCGCCGTCGTCAGAAGATCAGGCTCCCACGCGGTAGCGCACGAAGCCCGTGAGGGTGCCGCCGGCCTCGGCGAGCACCTGGCCCACGGTCTTCTTCGGGTCCTTGGCGAAGGCCTGGTCGACGAGGACGCTCTCCTTGAAGTACCCGTTGAGGCGACCCTCGACGATCTTCGGCAGAGCGGCCTCCGGCTTGCCCTCGTTGCGGGCCGTCTCCTCGGCGATGCGCCGCTCGTTCTCGACGACGTCCGCGGGGACCTCGTCGCGCGAGAGGTAGGTCGGGGAGTACGCCGCGACGTGCGTGGCGATGTCACGGGCGACGGCCGCACCGGCCGCGTCCGTGGCGACGAGGACGCCGACCTGGGGCGGCAGGTCCTTGTTGACCTTGTGCAGGTAGACCTCGACGTGCTCGCCGGAGAGGCGGGCGACGCGGCGCACGACGACCTTCTCGCCGAGCGTCGCAGCCGTCTCGGTGACGACGTCCTGGACGGTCGCGCCGTCGGTGTCCGCCGCGAGGAGCGCGTCGGCGTCCGCCGCGCCGGAGGCGACGGCGGCCGCGAGCACGCGGTCCGCGAGCGAGATGAACGTCTGGTTCTTGGCGACGAAGTCCGTCTCCGAGTTGATCTCGACCAGGACGCCCACGTGGCCGGCGCCGTCGGCGGTGGGGCCGACGTGCGCGGCGACGAGACCGTCGGACGCGGCGCGGCTCTCGCGCTTGCCGACGCCCTTGAGCCCCTTGACCCGGATGATCTCGAGGGCCTTGTCGGTGTCGCCCTCGGCCTCCTCGAGCGCCTTCTTCACGTCCATCATGCCCGCGCCGGTCCGCTCGCGCAGGGCCTTGATGTCGGCCAGCGAGTAGTTCGCCATCAGTTCCGTCCGTCCTTCGGTTCTGTCCCGCACCGGCGACGACCGGTGCGGCGGGCGGGTCGCGTCAGGCGACCCGCCCGCGGGGCTGTCGGGTGCGTCAGGCCTGCTCGGCCGGGGCGTCGTCCGAGGCGGGGGCCTCGGCGGCCGGGGCCTCGTCGGCGACGACGGGGGCCTCGCCCGAGGCAGCGGGCACCTCGTCCGCAGCGGCCTCGGCGGGGGCCGCCTCGGCAGCGGCAGCCTCGGCCGGAGCGGCCTCGGCGGACGCGCCGGCGAGCAGCTCGCGCTCCCACTCGGCGAGCGGCTCGGCCTCGGCCGGGGCGCCCTGGGCGGCGGACGAGCCACCGGAGTGACGCTTGAGCGTGCCGTCGGCGACCGCGTCGGCGATCACGCGGGTCAGCAGCTGCACGGCACGGATCGCGTCGTCGTTGCCCGGGATCGGGTAGTCGACGACGTCGGGGTCGCAGTTGGTGTCGAGGATCGCGACGACCGGGATGCCGAGCTTGCGCGCCTCGTCGACCGCGAGGTGCTCCTTGTTCGTGTCGACGATCCAGACGGCCGAGGGGACCTTGGCCATGTCGCGGATGCCGCCGAGCGTCTTGGTGAGCTTGTCCTTCTCACGACGCAGGACGAGGAGCTCCTTCTTCGTCAGGGACGAGCCCGCGACGTCGTCGAAGTCGATCTGCTCGAGCTCCTTGAGGCGCTGGAGGCGCTTGTGGACGGTCGAGAAGTTGGTGAGCATGCCACCGAGCCAGCGCTGGTTGACGTAGGGCATGCCCACGCGCGCGGCCTGCTCGGCGACGGGCTCCTGGGCCTGCTTCTTCGTGCCGACGAACAGGATCGAGCCACCGTGCGCGACGGTCTGGCTGACGAACTCGTAGGCGCGGTCGATGTACGTCAGCGACTGCTGCAGGTCGACGATGTAGATGCCGTTGCGCTCGGTGAAGATGAAGCGCTTCATCTTGGGGTTCCAGCGGCGCGTCTGGTGCCCGAAGTGGACACCGCTCTCGAGCAGCTGGCGCATGGTCACGACGGCCATGGCACGTCCTCCCGGCGCGCACCGACGGGTGCGCGCGTCGTCGAGCGGGCCGCGAGGGCCCGCGTCATCGGTTGTCGGTCCGCCCGGCGGGCGGTCCCCTGGTGCCATGCACCACCCGCACCGGGTCGAGGACCCGGACCGCTGCAGGCGACGCCCCGGTCCACGCCACGGGGTCGTCCCCCGCGTCATGATCGAGCCATGGCACGCGAATTCGACCGGCACGTGCCGGTCGTGGGGGAAGTCTAGCGGACCACGACCCGCGTCCCGTCCACCGGGCCGCGCCACCCCGGCCGCACGGACCCACGAGCCGCCCACAGCCCGGCGTCGCGACCCTGCGGCCCTCAGACCCCGCCCGCCCCACGACCGCGCGCCGCCGGTACCGCCCAGCCTGGCCAAATGACCCCGGCACCCCACGACCGCCCGACCCGCCCCCGCCCGACCCGCCCCGTCGGCACCGCGCCGCGGCCGGCCCCGTCCCGGCAGGGCTCTGCCCCGGCGCAGCGGGCGCACCGGAGGGCACGACGGGGCGCGTCCGCGGTCCTCGTCTGCGCCGCGCTCGCCGTGACCGGGGCGGCGGCGGGCAGCGCCGCTGGCCCGCAGGCCGGCAGCACGGCGGCCACCACGTCCGCCGAGGACGGGGCGGTGCTCTACCGCGCACCGGTGCTGCGCACCCTCGACGTGCAGCGCCCGTTCGAGGCACCGCCGCAGCCCTGGGCTGCCGGCCACCGCGGCGTCGACCTGGCGGCCCGGGACGGCGAGGCCGTCGTCGCGCCCGCCGCGGGGGTCGTCACGTTCGCCGGCACCGTGGTCGACCGCGGCGTGCTGACCATCACCCACCCCGACGGACGTCGCAGCAGCGTCGAGCCCGTCCGGCCCGTGGCCGCCGTCGGCACCGCGGTCGCCGCCGGCGACGTCGTCGCGGTCGTCACCGGGCCCGCCCACTGCCCGCCCCTCACCTGCCTGCACTGGGGCGTGCGCGAGGGCAAGACCTACGTCGACCCGCTGACGCTCCTGCCGGGCGCGGGGCCCGTCGTGCTGCTGCCCGCGCGAGACCGGTGACCGGCCGCACGCCCAGGCTCAGGACCGCGTGGCGGGGGTCAGCCCCGCTCGGCCTCGACGAGACGCGTCCGCAGCCGGATCATCGCCGCCGTGTGGATCTGCGAGATCCGCGACTCCGTCACGCCCAGCACCCGGCCGATCTCCGCGAGCGTCATGCTCTCGTAGTAGTACAGGACCACGACCAGGCGCTCCCGCTCACCGAGGCACTCGATGGCGCGCGCCAGCAGGAACTTCGTCTCCGCGGCGTCGGCGGCACCGGCGGGGTCCTGCGTGCGGCTGTCGGCGAGCGTGTCGGCGAGCGTGGCCGCACCGGGGCGGTCGTCCGACCCGGACAGCAGCTCGTCGAGCGCGATCATGTTGACCGACGCGAGCTGGGAGTACACGGCGCGCAGGTCACGGACCGGCACCTGCATGCGACGGGCCAGCTCCTGCTCGGTCGGGGCCCGGTGCAGCTCGCCCTCGAGCTCGGCGTAGGCGCGGTCGACCGCACGCGCCTTGGTCCGCACCGAGCGCGGCACCCAGTCCATCGCCCGCAGCTCGTCGATGATCGCGCCGCGGATCCGCGACGACGCGTACGCCTCGAACCGCACCGCACGGTCCGTGCGGTACTTCTCGATCGCGTCGATCAGGCCGAAGACCCCGTACGAGACGAGGTCGGCGTGCTCGACGGTCGACGGCAGGCGCATGCCGATGCGCCCGGCGACGGCCGTCACGAGCGGCACGTAGTGCAGGATGAGGCGCTCCCGGGTCTGCGGCGACCGGGTCTGGACGAACTCCTCCCACAGGGCGTCGACCTCGTCCGCGACGCGCAGCCCAGCACCGCGCACGACCTGCGGGTCGTCGACCGCGTCGTCGACCAGCGCGGCGGGCTCGTCCGCCGTGGGGGTGCCGCCGGCGGCGTCGACTGCCTCGTCCGCCGGGCGCTGCTGCGGGATCACACCGCTCGGTGCCGTCCCTGCGTGCTGCTGGAGTCCCCGGGGGACCACGTGCAGGGTCGTCATCGGCTGCTCTTCCTCTGGGACTGCCCGGGCGGTGCGCGCGGCCTGCGGGTCGTACGGGGGCACGAGCTGCAGCGTCGCGCTGCGCCCGGTCGGGGTGCGTGGGTCCACCGGCCTCACGCCCGCGGGTGTGCGAGTCGGTACGCCGAACGGAGCCGTTCGGCGGAGACGTGGGTGTAGCGCTGCGTCGTCGCCAGGCTGGAGTGCCCGAGCATCTCCTGCACGGAGCGCAGGTCCGACCCGCCCTCCAGCAGGTGCGTCGCCGCCGTGTGGCGCAGCGCGTGCGGAGCGACGTCGTCCACGCCCGCCACCGCGGCGAGCGCGTGCACCACCGCACGCACGGTGCGCTGGTCCACGCGACCGCCCCGCCGACCCAGCAGGAGGGCCGCACCGGTGGCGGGTCCGACGAGCTGCGGGCGAGCCACGTCGAGCCAGGTCCGCAGCGCGTCACGCGCAGGCAGCCCGAACGGCACGACGCGCTCCTTGTCCCCCTTGCCGACGACCCGCAGCAGGCGGTCGTCGAGATCGACGTCGTGGACGTCGGCCCCGCACAGCTCGCCGACGCGGACGCCCGTGGCGTAGAGGACCTCGACCGCCACCCAGTCCCGCACGTGCACCGGGTCGCCGTCGGAGGCGCGCCCACGGGCGACGTCCAGCAGCCGGGCGACCGGCTCCTGGGCAAGGACCACGGGCAGCGTGCCGCCGGTGCGCGCAGCCGCGAGCCGCTGCGTGGGGTCCGTGGCGAGGCGGGCCGTGTGCGTCGCCCACCCGAAGAACGTGCGCGCGGCCGCCGAGCGGCGTGCCAGCGTGGCCCGGGCGTTGCGCTCGGCCTGGGCGGCGAGCCAGGCGCGCAGCACCGGCAGGTCGACCTGGTCCAGGCGGGACCGGCCCTGGCGGACCGCGAAGTCGAGCAGCTGCCGCACGTCGCCGACGTAGGCGCGCACCGTGTGCTCGGACAGGCCCCGCTGGGCCCGCAGGTGCAGGGCGAAGTCGGCGAGCAGGCGCTCGCGTGCGGGCGCCCCCGCCGTGACCTCTGCCATGAACATGTCCCCTAAGGTGACGGTCGACCGTCCAGTCGACAAGGCGCAAGAATCGTTCGAGGGACCCGGTCGGTCCGGTTGCGGCGACGATGTCCGGTTACCGGGTCCCGATTCCCACGAACGCCGTATTTTTTCATCCTCGGCCCCGCTCACCCCGCGGACGCGCCGCCCATCCGGCCCCCACCCTGCGGACCAGCCCCTCCAGCTCGAGGGTGCCGAGCGCAGCGCGCACCTCCGCCAGGCTCGACCCGGCCCGCGCGGCGAGCTCGCCGGGCTCGAGCGCACCGCGGCGCGGGACGTGCTCCAGCACGCGGGCCGCGACGGGGTCCAGGCCGTCCCCCGGCGCCCGGGTCGGCTCCTCGCCGGGCCCACCGTCGAGGGGTCCGACGAGCTCGAGCACCTCGGCCACGTCGGTGACCAGCACGGCCACGCCGTCGCGCACGAGCCGGTGGCACCCCGCCGACGCCGCCGACGTCACCGGGCCCGGGACCGCGCCGACCGGGCGCAGCAGCCGCGCGGCGTGGTGCGCGGTGCTCGCCGCACCCGAGCGCCAGGCGGCCTCGACGACGACCGTCGCGTCGGCGAGCGCCGCGATGAGGCGGTTGCGCTGCAGGAACCGGCTGCGGGTCGGTGCCGCACCGGGCGGGACCTCGGAGACCACGGCACCTCCGGTGCGCACCACCTCCTCGAGGAGCCGGGCGTTGCCCGCCGGGTAGGCGCGGTCCACGCCGCCTGCCAGGACCACGACGGTGCGGCCGTCGCCGGCGAGCGCACCGCGGTGGGCGGCCGCGTCGATCCCGTACGCGCCGCCGGACACCACACCGAGGCCCGCCGCGACGAGGCCCACCGCGAGGTCGACGGCGACACGCTCGCCGTAGGAGGTGCTGGCACGCGCCCCGACGAGGGCGACACCCGGGGTGGGGACGGCGCGGGGTTCGCCGCGGACCCACAGGGCGAACGGAGCGGCGGGGCCCAGGTCGTCGAGCCGTGCCGGCCAGTGCGGGTCGCCGGGCACGACGAGGTGGGCACCGGCCCGGGCACCGGCGCGGGCCAGGGCCGGGGTGTCGACGCGGGGGCGTCGCGCCGCCCAGCGGTCGAGCGCGCGGGTCAGGCGGGCACGCGCCGGGGGCGCGAGGTCGGAGCCGGCCCCGAGGAGGTCCCAGTCGGCGCTCCCGGTGAGCGACCTGTCGACCCAGTCCAGCGCGGCTGCCGCGCCGCACGCGGCGACGAGCGCCCCCGCGACCTCGTCGCCGGGCTCGACGAGCGCCGACCACACGGCCCGCGCGGCGCGGTCGCCGTGCGCGGGTGCCGGCGCCGCAGGCGAGGTCCGACCTGCTCGTGCGTGACCCGTCGGCGTCAGGTCGGGCTGCGTCAGGTCGGGCTGCGTCGCGCGAGGCGCCCTCATGCCCCGTGCCCCCGGGTCCGCAGCAGGAGCGCCTCGCGCACCTGGGCGCGGGACGGTGCGGTGCGACCGTCGAGATCGGCCAGCGTCCACGCCACGCGCACGACCCGGTCCATGCCGCGCAGCGACAGCGTGCCGCGGTCCACGGCGCGGTCCAGGTCGGCCACGAGCGCACGGTCGGGCCCCAGCCTCTCGCGCAGGCGCGCCCCGGGGACCTCCGCATTCGTGCGCCACCCGTGCGCGCGCCAGCGCTCCCCCTGCGCGGCCCTGGCCCGCGCCACCCGTGCGGCGACGGCCGCGGTCGGCTCGCCGGGAGCGTCGGTGGCGCGGGCGGGCGGCATCTCCAGCTGCAGGTCGACCCGGTCCAGCAGGGGGCCGGCGAGCCGGCCGAAGTAGCGGCGGCGCTGCTCGCTGCGGCACGTGCAGCCCAGCCCCTTGCCGCTGCCCCGCCCGCACGGGCAGGGGTTGGCCGCGAGCACCAGCTGGAAGCGGGCGGGGTACCGGGCCGTGCCGGCCGCGCGGTGCAGCACGAGCTCGCCCTGCTCGAGCGGCTGACGCAGGGTCTGGAGCACGGCCGGGCGGAACTCGGGCGCCTCGTCGAGGAAGAGCACACCGCGGTGGGCCCGGGAGGCGGCACCCGGGCGTGGCACCCCGGACCCGCCTCCGACGACGCTCGCGGCGGTGGCGGTGTGGTGCGGGTCCTCGAAGGGCGGCCGGCGCAGCAGACCCCGGGTGGGGTCGAAGGTGCCGGCGACGGAGTGCACGGCCGTGACCTCGACGGCGTCGGGCTCCTCGAGGTCCGGCAGCAGGCCGGGCAGTCGCGCGGCGAGCATGGTCTTCCCCGCCCCCGGCGGCCCGACCATCAGCAGGTGGTGGCCGCCGGCCGCGGCGACCTCGACACCGTGCCGGGCCTCCTCCTGGCCGAGGACGTCCGCGAGGTCGGGAGCCTGCCCGCCCGACGGCACCGCGGCCGTGACGTCGGCGACGGGCGTGACGTCCGGGACGACGACATCGGCCCCGTGCACGGCGCACACGTGGGCGAGGCTCGTCGCGCCCACGACGTGCGCACCCGGGACGAGGGCCGCCTCGGCGGCGTTCGCGGCGGGCACGACGACGCGCGGCAGCCCGGCCGCGACGGCTGCCGCGACCGCCGGCAGGACGCCGCGCACGGGCCGCAGACGCCCGTCGAGCCCGAGCTCGCCGACGTGCACCCACCCGGACACGGCGGCGGCGTCGACGGCCCCCGCGGCGGCGAGCGTCGCGACGGCGACCGCGAGGTCGAAGCCCGACCCGGCCTTCGGGAGGCTGGCGGGCGAGAGGTTCACCGTGATCCGTCGGTTCGGCCACGCCAGGCCGGACGACGTGACGGCGGCCCGGACCCGGTCGCGGGACTCCGCGAGCGACGCGTCGGGCAGACCGACCAGGGTGAACGCCGGCAGCGACGGGGCCAGGTGGGCCTCGACCTCGACGACGTGCCCCTCGAGGCCCAGCAGCGCGACGGCGTGCGTGCGTCCCAGCACTCAGACCACCCCCGCGAGGTGCTCGACCTGGGCACGCCCGGCGCGGGGCAGCACGATCGCGAGGACGTCGACCCGCACGGACGCCGGCCGCACGTCGTGCTCGCGCAGCCAGCGCGCCGTCAGCCGCCGCACGCGGGCGAGCTTGCGTGCCGTGACCGCCTCCGCGGGCGAGCCGAACGTCGCCGACCGCCGCGTCTTGACCTCGACGGCGACGAGCTCGTCACCGTCGAGGGCGACCAGGTCGAGCTCACCGTCCGCGCACCGCCAGTTGCGGTCGAGGACCTGCCACCCCGCGCGCTGCACCCATGCCGTCGCGACGTCCTCGCCGTACCGACCCACCGCGTCCTTCGCCTGCACCGGACCACCTCCGCCGCACACCCTGCGGTGCGGCGGGGGCCCGGCGTCGGGCGCAGGTCGCAGGCCGGGCGACGGCCACCGGCACGCACGGCTGTGGGCGGCTCGGTCGCGGCACCGCCGCGACCACCACGGGCCCGTCGGGGCACCCCCGGCATCAGGTCAGCGTGCGAAGCCCGTGCCGGAACCGAGGTCGAGCTCGGCCTTCGCCAGCTCCTCGACGTTGACGTCCTTGAACGTCACCACGCGCACGGACTTCACGAACCTCGCCGAGCGGTACACGTCCCACACCCAGGCGTCCACGAGCGCGAGCTCGAAGTACACCTCCCCGGCGGCGGACCGCACCTGCAGGTCGACGTGGTTGGCCAGGTAGAAGCGGCGCTCGGTCTCCACCACGTAGGAGAAGAGCCCCACGACGTCCCGGTACTCGCGGTAGAGCGCGAGCTCCATGTCGGTCTCGTAGTTCTCCAGGTCCTCGGCGCTCACCGGACCATCATCCCCCATCCCCCGCGGCCCGCCGACGTGCGCGGCCGCGGCGCGTCACACGTCCAGCGTGCCCGCCGCCCACGCCCCGCCCGTCGGCGCTGCGGCCTGCGGGGGCCCCGGGACGGCCTCGGGCAGGCGCCAGGACCGGCGGTGCAGCTGGCTGGGTCCGTGCTCGCGCAGCGCCGCGAGGTGGTCGGGTGCCGCGTAGCCCTTGTTCTCGTCCCACCGGTACGACGGGTGCACGCGCGCGTGCTCCACCATCAGCGCGTCCCGCTCGCACTTGGCCAGGACGCTCGCCGCCGCGACGCTCGCGCACGTGCGGTCCGCCTTGACGCGCAGGTGCACGCGCGGCGTCGGGACCGCGGTGACGAACAGGTCGTCCTGCACGCCGAACAGGTCCGGGTCCGGCGGGGTCAGCCAGTCGTGCGACCCGTCGAGGATCACGGCGTCGACGGGCCCGACCACCGCGCTCACCCCGGTCAGCGCGCGCGTCGCGGCCAGCCGCAGAGCCGCCACGATGCCCCGCTCGTCGATCTCCTGGGCCGAGGCGTGCCCCACCGCGCGGGCGACGCCCCACCGGCCCAGCGCGGGCAGCAGCGCGGTCCGCGCCGCGGGCGTCAGCAGCTTGGAGTCGGCCACGCCGCGGGGCGCCGAGCGCGTGGACGCGTCCACGACGACGACACCCACGCTCACGGGACCCGCGAGCGAGCCGCGCCCCACCTCGTCCATGCCGGCGACGTACGTGCTGCCGGTGCGCAGCAGGGCCCGCTCGTGCCGCAGGTGCGGGGCGGGCCGGGTCGGGCGCCGCGCGGCACGGGCGAGCGCCGGCGCGCCCTGCGGCCCGGCGGCCGGTCCTGCGGTCGTCGTCATGCGGCGTCGGGCACGTTCGCGAAGGTCTCGGTCGGGTTGCGCAGCACCGTCGTGCGGTCCAGCGGCCAGACCGTCACGAAGGCCATGCCGACCACGTTGTCGACCGGCACCGACCCGCCGCCCGGACGACCCTGGTTGTAGCGGGAGTCCGACGAGTGCTGACGGTTGTCGCCCATGACCCACAGGCTGTTCTCGGGCACGACCACGTCGAAGGCGCGCTCGCTGGGCACCGATCCCGGCGCCAGGTACGCGGTCTCGTCGAGCGCCACGCCGTTGACCGTCACCGGCTCGCCGGGGCCGGCGCACGCCACGTGGTCGCCGGGCAGCCCGATGATGCGCTTGACGAGGTGCTCGCCGGCGTCCTGCGGGAGCAGGCCGATGAACGTGCCGACCTCGGTGAGCGTGTCGACGACGGGCCCGCGGTCCACGACCGGCTCGGGCTGCAGCCAGCCCCCGGGGTCCTTGAACACGACGATGTCGCCGCGCCGCAGGTCGAACGGGCCGGGCGTGAGCTTGCTGACGAGGATGCGGTCGTTCTCCACGAGCGTCTCGTGCATCGACTGCGACGGGATGAAGAACGCCTGCACGAGGAAGCTCTTGACGACGAGCGACAGCACGAGCGCGCTGACGAGGATGATGGCGGTCTCGCGCACCCAGCTCCACGCGGACCAGCGGCGCCGGTGCACGGAGGCGCGCTCGCGGCGGCGCGGCACCTGCGGCACCGGCACCCGACGGGCGCCGGCCGGGCCGTCGGTGCCCGGGGCCGGCGCGGACGCGGTCGCGCCGAACCGCGGCTCCTGCGCGGTGGTCGGCTGCCAGGGCGTCGCCCGGGTCTCGTGCTGCCACGCCGCCGGCGTCGTCCTCAGGTCATCGGGGCGTCGCTCGCTCACCGACTAACTGTCGCACGAGCGACGCGCACGCGTGCCGCCTCGTGCGGCGCCGGGGAGCGTGTCGCCCGCGCACGGGTGCGCGCCGTCCACGGGCCGGGCGCCGGACGACGCGGGCAGGAACGCCGACGGGCGGCCACCGGTGAACCGGTGACCGCCCGTCGTCGGGTGCGCGTGCGCTCAGCCCTTCTTGGCCGGGACGCTGTCGCGCTTCTCCTTGATCTTCGCCTTCTTGCCGCGCAGGGCACGCAGGTAGTACAGCTTCGCGCGACGGACGTCACCGCGCGTCACGACCTCGACCGTGTCCAGCGTCGGGGAGTTGACGGGGAACGTGCGCTCCACGCCCACGCCGAAGCTGATCTTGCGGATCGTGAAGGTCTCGCGGACACCGGCACCCTGACGGGCGATGACGACGCCCTGGAACGCCTGGACACGAGAGCGGTTGCCCTCGACGACCTTGACGTTGACCTTGAGGGTGTCGCCGGCACGGAACTCCGGGATGTCGCTGCGCAGCGATGCTGCGTCGAGCGCGTCGAGCGTCTGCATGTCGTGTCGCTTCCCCGCCCTGCCGCAGGTCAGGTACGTGATCGACGGGCCGGCGCGCTGCGGGGCAGGGCGACGACCCGAGGGTTCGTGGTCCGGTGGTCCGGGCCGGGACGTCCCGGGAGGGCGTCCGGCCCGTGCGTCGTGGTCGCTCCCCCCTGCGGCAGGGAGGCGGTCGACGCACACCGACCGACCAGTCTGCCACAGCAGAGCCGGGGTGCCGAATCGCCCGTCAGAGCGCCGCGGGCTCCTCGCCGGCGGGCCCGCCGGTCGGCGACGGCACCAGCACGCCGTCCTCGACCACCCAGCCGGCCGCCGCGAGGACCGCGAGGTCGGTGCGGTCGAGCCCGGTGACGTCGAGGGCCGCCAGCAGGTCCGGGCGTCGGCGGGCGGTCCGCTCCAGGGCCTGGTCGCGGCGCCACCGCGCGACGCGACCGTGGTGCCCGGACAGCAGCACCTCGGGCACGTCGCGCCCCCGCCACGAGGGCGGCTTGGTGTAGACGGGGTACTCCAGCAGCCCCGCCGCGCCGTGCGACTCCTCGACGAGCGACTCGGGGTTGCCGACGACGCCGGGCAGGAGGCGCGCGACGGCCTCGACCACGACCAGCGCCGCGACCTCGCCCCCGTTGAGCACGTAGTCCCCGAGCGAGATCTCGGTGACCCGCCCGCGGGCGGCCCGGTCCTCGACCACGCGGGCGTCGATGCCCTCGTAGCGGCCGCACGCCACGACGATCTGCTCCTCGCCGGCGAGCGCCTCGGCGGTCCGCTGCGTGAACCGCTCCCCCGCGGGCGACGGCACGAGCAGGTGGCCGGCCGGCGTGAGCACGTCGTCGAGCGCGCGCCCCCACACGTCGGGGCGCATGACCATGCCGGCACCGCCGCCGAACGGGGTGTCGTCGACGGTGCGGTGCCGGTCGTCGGTCCAGTCGCGCAGGTCGTGCACGCGCAGGTCGAGCAGCCCGCCGCGGCGGGCCTTGCCGACGAGCGACAGCTCCAGCGGCGCCAGGTACTCCGGGAAGATCGAGACGACGTCGACGCGCACGCGCTCAGGCCTCGTCGTCGACGACGAGGGACGCCGCGTCGGCGGCCAGGAGCCCGCCCGGCGGGTCCAGCACGACGCGGCCGCCGGGGACGTCGACGACCGGGACGATCGCCCGGACGAACGGCACCCGGGTGCGCTCCCCCGCCGGTTCGCGGACCACGAGGACGTCGTGCGCGGGCAGGTGCTCGAGCCCGACGACCTCGCCGAGCAGGCGCCCGTCGGCGACGTGCTCGGCGCGCAGGCCGACGAGCTGGTGCGGGTACCAGGCGTCCTCGTCGTCGTCGTCCGCGTCGGTGTCGACGACGAGCTCGACGCCGCGCAGCGCCTCGACGGCGGTGCGGTCGGACGCCCGGTCGAGCGTCACGTACCAGCGGTCCTGCGCCCGCCGCACCGACGTGAGCGTCAGCGGCCCCGCCGAGACGGGCTGCGTCGCGAAGCGGGCGCCGACGACGAGCCGCTCCTCGGGCGCGTCGGTCCGCACGTCGAGCAGCACCTCGCCGCGCAGTCCGTGCGGTCGGCCGATGCGGGCCACGGTCAGCTCCACGAGCTCCTCCGGGGTGGTGGGGTGGGGACGACGACGGCCCGGCCCCGTACGGGGTCCGGGCCGTCGTGCGGCACGTGCTGGGGTCGGCCTGCTGAGCGCCGGTCGGCTCAGCGCCGGTCGACGTCGACGACGTCGACCCGGACGGGCCCGTCCGCCGACAGGGCGCCGACGACGGTGCGCAGCGCCTTCGCGGTGCGCCCGCCGCGGCCGATGACACGGCCGAGGTCCTCGGGGTGCACGCGCACCTCGAGCATCTCGCCGCGCCGCAGGGACGACGTGCGCACGTGCACGTCGTCCGGGTGGTCGACGATGCCGCGCACCAGGTGCTCCAGCGCGTCGGCGAGCATCAGGCCTGCTCGTCCTCGGCGGGCGCCGGGGCGTCCGCGGCCGCCGCGGCGGCCTTCTTCTCGGACGCCTTGGCCTTGGCCTTCTCGGCGTCGGCGGCGACCGCGTCGACCGCGGCCTTCGCGTCGGCCTTGGCCGCCTTGACGCGCAGCGTGCCCTCGGCACCGGGCAGGCCCTTGAACTTCTGCCAGTCGCCGGTGACCTTGAGGAGCGCGAGGACCTGCTCGGTCGGCTGCGCGCCGACGCCGAGCCAGTACTGCGCGCGCTCGGAGGCGACCTCGATGAGCGAGGGCTCCTCGGTGGGGTGGTACTTGCCGATCTCCTCGATCACGCGACCGTCACGCTTGGTGCGCGAGTCGGCGACGACGATGCGGTAGTACGGTGCGCGGATCTTGCCCATGCGCTTGAGGCGGATCTTCGTGGCCACGGTGTGGTCTTCTCCTGATGTCTGTTCCAGGGACCTCGCGGCGCTTCCCGTGGGGTAGGGCGCGCCGGTCCGGCCGGGGACACGGCGGGCACAGGTAGAGGGGCTGTGCGAGCCGAGTACAGCCGACCATTGTGCCAGACGGTGGAGGGTGCTGCCCGCACGTCCGTCGGGGGCCGGTCGGACGGCCCTGTCAGCGCACGCGCGTCCCGCGCAGGACGACCGCCGTCGGCGCCGCCAGCGCCGTGACGTCGGCACGGGGGTCGCGGTCGTAGACGACGACGTCGGCGCTCGTGCCCTCGTCGATGCCGTCGACGCCCAGCCAGGCCCGGGTGCGCCAGCTCGCGGCGGCGACGACGTCCCGCACGGGCACGCCCGCCGCCACCATCGCCGCGGCCTCGTCCGCCACCCGGCCGTGCCCGATGGTGCCGCCGGCGTCCGTGCCGACCAGCAGGCGCACGCCCGCGTCGTGCAGGTCGCGCACGTGCTGCTCCCGCCGGGCGTGCATGGCCCGCATCCGCGCCGCGAACCGGGGGAACCGGGCCTCGCCCTGCGCGGCGATCGCGTCGAACCGCTCGACCTGCAGGAGCGTCGGCGTCACGGGGACGCCCGCCGCCGCGATGCGCTCGACCTGCGCGGGCGTCGCGCCCGTCGCGTGCTCGAGGCAGTCGACGCCCGCGTCGAGCAGCGGGTCGAGGGCCTCGGTCGCGAACGTGTGCGCCGTGACCCGCGCGCCGGCCGTGTGGGCGGCGGCGACCGCCTCGACCAGCACGTCGGCGGGCCACAGGGGGCGCAGGTCGCCCTCGGGCCCCAGGTCGCGGTCGATCCAGTCCGCGACGACCTTGACCCAGCCGTCGCCGCGCGCGGCCTCGTCGCGGACGGCTCGGGGCAGGTCCGTGACGGCCTCGAGCTCGCGGCCGTAGTGCCGCAGGTAGCGGCGCGGCCGGGCCAGGTGCCGGCCCGCGCGCAGCAGCCGCGGCAGGTCCGCACGCGCGTGCACCCACCCGGTGTCGGCGGGCGAGCCGGCGTCGCGCACGAGCAGGACCCCGGAGTCGCGGTCGGCCAGCGCCTGCCGCTCCGCGGCGGCCGCGTCGACGGGCCCGTCCGCGTCGAGCCCGATGTGGCAGTGCACGTCGACCAGCCCCGGCAGCACCCACCCGTGCAGCGTGGCGTCGGGCACGCCCGCCGGCCGCTCCAGCGTGAGGCGGTCGCCGACGACCCACGCGTCGCCGACCTCGCGCTCGTCGTCGAGGACGACCGTGCCCCGCAGGTGCAGGACGCCCATGGCCGTCAGCGACCGCCGAGGAGCTTGTCGAACCCGGCGGGCAGCTGCAGCTCCGTCGGCGCGGCGGGCGCCTGCGGCGCGGGGGCCCCCAGGCCGAACGCCGAGCCCGCGGGGGCGGCCGGGCCCTCGCCCGATCCCCGCGCCGCCGCGGCGCGCTCCTGCTCGGCGCGCTTGGCCGGGTTGCCCGAGCGGGCGCCGCGCGCCTTCTTGGCGGGGGCCTGGCGTCCACGGGACTTCTTGCCGCCCATGCCCGGCAGGTTGCCCATCCCGGGCACGCCGCCCGGCATGCCGCCGCCCTTGGCCATCTGGCGCATCATCTTCTTCGCGCCGTCGAAGCGCTCGAGGAGCTGGTTGATCTCGCTCGTCGTGGTGCCCGACCCGCGCGCGATGCGGGCGCGGCGCGACCCGTTGATGATCTTGGGGTTCTGCCGCTCCCCCGGGGTCATCGACCGGATGATCGCCTCGATGCGGTCGACCTCGCGCTCGTCGAAGTTCTCCAGCGCCTCGCGCATCTGGCCCATGCCCGGCAGCATGCCGAACATCTTCTTGATCGAGCCCATGTTCTTCAGCTGCTGCATCTGCACGAGGAAGTCCTCGAGCGTGAAGTCCTCGCCCGAGACGAGCTTGCCGGCCATCTTCTCGGCCTGCTCGGCGTCGAACGCCTTCTCGGCCTGCTCGATGAGGGTGAGCACGTCACCCATGTCGAGGATGCGCGAGGCCATGCGGTCGGGGTGGAACACCTCGAAGTCGGTGAGCTTCTCACCGGTCGAGGCGAACATGATGGGCCGGCCGGTGACGCTGGCGATCGACAGCGCCGCACCGCCGCGGGCGTCGCCGTCGAGCTTGGACAGCACGACACCGGTGAACCCGACGCCGTCGGCGAAGGCCTGCGCGGTGGTCACCGCGTCCTGGCCGATCATCGCGTCGACGACGAAGAGGATCTCGTCCGGCTGGACCGCGTCGCGGATGTCCGCGGCCTGGGTCATCAGCTCGGCGTCGACTCCGAGACGGCCGGCGGTGTCGACGACCAGCACGTCGTGCTGACGGGTCCTCGCGTGCTCCAGGCCCGCCCGGGCGACGGCCACGGGGTCGGCGCCGGCGGGCAGCACGTCGTCGGCGCCCTGGTTGCCGGGGTGCGGGGCGAACACCGGCACGCCCGCACGCTCGGCGACGACCTGGAGCTGCGTCACCGCGTTGGGGCGCTGCAGGTCCGCGGCGACGAGGAGCGGCGTGTGCCCCTGCTCCTTGAGCCAGCGCGTGAGCTTGCCGGCCAGGGTCGTCTTGCCCGCACCCTGCAGGCCGGCGAGCATGATGACGGTCGGCGGCTGCTTGGCGAACGCCAGCGTGCGCGTCTGCCCGCCGAGGATCGCCACGAGCTCGTCGTTGACGATCTTGACGACCTGCTGCGCCGGGTTCAGCGCGCCGGAGACCTCGGCGGACAGCGCGCGCTCGCGCACGGCGCCGGTGAACTGGCGGACGACCGGGACCGCGACGTCGGCGTCGAGCAGCGCGCGCCGGATCTCCCGGATCGTGGCGTCGATGTCGGCCTCGGAGAGCCGACCCTTCGTCCGCAGGTTCTTGAACGTCGACGTCAGACGGTCGGACAGGGTGGCGAACAACCGGACCTCGCTGAGGGAGACGGACTTCTACGGACGTCCCAGGGTACCGTCCAGCGCCCGCGCCGCCCGTGCCGTGAGGTCGTCGACGAGCGCCTGCCGCCACGTGGTCCACGCGGCGGGGCCGGCGGCCGACGCGTCGGCCTCCGTCAGGGCGCGCAGCATGACCAGCATGTCGGCCCGGTGGTCGACCGCCTCGAGCAGCCGCTGCACCGTCGTCGGGTCCTCGGGGTCGGCCGTGGTGGCCAGCTCGGACAGCGTCAGGTGCTCGCGCACGAGGCGCACCACGTCGGCGCCGACCTCGGGCCCGAAGCCCATCCGCGCCACGATCGGGCCGGCCAGGCGGGCCCCCTCCACCGAGTGGTCGCCGGCACCCGCGCGCTTGCCGATGTCGTGCAGCAGCGCCGCGAGCAGGAGCGTGTCGGGGTGGGCGACGTCGCGCCGGTCCCGGCCCGCGCGGGCCACGGTCTCGACGAGGTGGCGGTCGACCGTGTGCCGGTGGATCGCCGAGCGCTGCGGCCGGTTGCGCACCCCCGCCCACTCCGGCACCCACGTCGTCACGACGCCGGCCAGGTCGAGCGCCTCCCACACGGGCACCTGCGCCGGGCCGGAGCCCAGCAGGTGCAGCAGCTGCTGCCGGGCGGCGCGCGGCCACGGGGTCGGCAGCGGCGGCGTCTGCTCCAGGCTGGCGACGGTCACCGGCGAGAGCACCAGGCCCGTGCGGGCCGCGGTGGCCGCCGCGCGCAGCGAGAGCACGGGGTCCTCGGCGGGCCGGGCGTCGACCGCGAGCACCAGCTCGCCGTCGTGCTCCACGAGCCCCTCGGCGATGGTCCGCAGGCGCGGCGGGGTCCGCCGTCCGCGCACCAGCCGGGGCGTGCGCGCCGGGCGCTGCAGGGCCTGGCGGGCGTTGCGGGCCGTGGTGTCCAGGGCGTACGAGATGACGCGGCCGGCCTCGGCGATCGACGCGAGCAGGTCGTCACGGTCGTCGAACCCGACGAGCGAGGCCACCTCGTCCTGGTCGGCCTGGAGCAGGCGGTTGGTGTGCCGGCGCGTGCTGACCTGCACGGCGTCGCGCACGTCGAGCAGGTGCGTGTACGCGTGGTCGACGGCACCGTGCGGGCGGTCCGTCAGCCAGGTCGCGGCGAGCGCGGACAGCACGACCGCGTCACGGATGCCGCCGCGCGCCTCCTTGAGGTCCGGCTCGATGAGGTAGGCGAGCTCGCCGTGCCGGTCCGCGCGCTGCTTGGTCGAGGCCAGCAGCTCGGGCAGACGGCGCCGGGCGGCGGACCGCCAGTCCGCGAGCAGCGCGGAGGTCGCCCGGGCCACGACGAGACCGTCGCCGGCGACGTGCTGGAGCTCGAGCAGGCCGACCGCGGCGGGCAGGTCGCGCGAGGCGACCTGGCGGCACTGCGCGAGCGAGCGGACGGAGTGGTCGAGGTCGAGCCCGGCGTCCCAGATGGGGTACCAGAGCCGCTCGGCCAGCTCGGCCAGCTCGGCGGGCGAGTGCCCGCGGCCCTCGTGGACGAGGAGCAGGTCGAGGTCGCTGACGGGGCTGGCGTCGCCGCGCCCGACGCTGCCGACGACGCCGAGCGCGACGCCGGTGACGTCACGGCCCTCCGTGGCCTGCGTCCACAGGTCGGCGAGGGCGTGCACGACGAGGTCGGCGATCGCGCGCCGACGGGCGACGCCGTCGGTCCCGGGGCCGGTCATCCGGGCGGCGAGGTCGAGCCGAGCGGCACGCAGGTCCCGCACCCCGGCGGGGTGCGGGACCTGCGACGAGCCGTTCTCGGCCGCGCCCCCTGCGGGCGGCCGTGGTGCATTCATGCGGGTGCGGGCGCCGTCCTGGTCAGAGGGCGTCGTCGCCGTGCTCGCCGGTGCGGACGCGGGCCACGTCCTCGACCGGCACGACCCAGACCTTGCCGTCACCGATCTTGCCGGTCTGCGCCGCCTGGACGATGACCTCGGTGACCCCCGCCGCGTCCTCGTCCGCGACGAGGACGTCGATCTTCACCTTCGGCACCAGGTCGACCGTGTACTCGGCGCCCCGGTACACCTCGGTGTGGCCGCGCTGGCGGCCGTAGCCGCTGGCCTCGCTCACCGTCAGACCGCGGACGCCCGCGGCCTCGAGGGCCGACTTGACGTCGTCCAGCCGGTGCGGCTGGATGACCGCCGTCACGAGCTTCGTCATCACTTCACCTCCGTCACGACGCGGGCGCCGGAGCCCTGCGTCTCGTACGCGGTCTCGCCGTGGACGGCGAGGTCGATGCCCTGGACCTCCTGGTCCTCGGGGACACGCAGGCCGATCGTCGCCTTGAGGATCAGGGCGATCACGAGCGTCGCGAGGCCGCTGAACACGATCGCGGCGAGCGCCACGATGATCTGGGTCACCAGCTGGCCGACGCCCCCACCGTAGAACAGACCGTTCGACGCACCGTCGATGTACCAGGTGGCGTTGGCGTCCGTCGAGAAGAAGCCGATGAGGACCGTGCCGACGAGACCGCCGACGAGGTGCACGCCGACGACGTCGAGCGAGTCGTCGTAGCCGAACTTGTACTTCAGGCCGACCGCCAGGGCGCAGAGCACGCCGGCGACGAGGCCGATGGCGATGGCGCCCCACGTGTCGACGGCCGCGGCCGCCGGGGTGATGGCGACGAGGCCCGCGACGACGCCCGACGCGGCACCCAGCGACGTGGCGTGCCCGTCGCGCAGCTTCTCCGTGCCGATCCAGGCGAGCAGCGCGACGGCCGTGGCGACCGTGGTGTTGATCCAGGCGCGTCCCGCCGTGCCGTCCGCCGCGAACTCGGAGCCGGCGTTGAAGCCGAACCAGCCGAACCACAGGAGCGCGGCACCGAGCATGACGAAGGGCAGGTTGTGCGGGCGCATCGCCTCGGTGCCGAAGCCCTTGCGCTTGCCGGCGACGACCGCCAGCACGAGACCGGCGATGCCGGCGTTGATGTGGACCACGGTGCCGCCGGCGAAGTCGATCGGGATCGGGAGCGAGTCCGCGAGGAGGTATCCGGTACCGAGGACGCCACCGCCCCAGACCATGTGGGCCATCGGGATGTACACCACCGTGACCCACACGGCGGCGAAGACCAGCCACGTGCCGTACTTCAGACGGTCGGCCACCGCGCCGGAGATCAGCGCCACCGTGATCACGGCGAACGTGAGCTGGAAGCCCGCCGCCACGAGGAACGGGACACCGGTCGCCGCCATGAGGCTCTGGTCGTCCGTCGCGCCCTGCAGGCCGAGGAAGTCGAGCGGGTTCCCGATGAACCCGCCGATGTCCGTGCCGAAGGTCGCCGAGTAGCCGTACACGACCCAGATGACGGAGACGATGCCGAGGGCACCGAAGCTCATCATCATCATGTTCAGGACGCTCTTGCCGCGCACCATGCCGCCGTAGAAGAACGCCAGCGCCGGCGTCATCAGCAGCACGAGGGACGCGGCGAAGATGATGAACGCCGTGTTCCCGCTGTCGAGTTCGAATGCCATGGAGTTCGCCTCTCCCCTCGCCAGCCTGGGGGTGGCTGGTCGCGGACCACGGTGGTGGAGGCGGGTTTCGGTGGCGCGCTCGTCCGGTTACCGCGACGTGACAAGCACCGGGCCGGTGTAAACGTTCTGTTTCGACCAGGGCGGATGTCCGAGTCCTGGGACACCCGCCCCGGCGCGTGCCTCAGTCGCCGAGCAGGCCGTCGACGAACGCCTCGGGGTCGAAGGGCGCCAGGTCGTCCGGCCCCTCGCCGAGGCCGACGAGCTTGACGGGCACCCCGAGCTCGCGCTGCACGGCCACGACGATGCCGCCCTTGGCGGTGCCGTCGAGCTTCGTCAGGACGATGCCCGTGACGCCCGCGACCTCGCCGAACACGCGCGCCTGCTGCAGCCCGTTCTGGCCGGTCGTCGCGTCGAGGACGAGCAGGACCTCCGACAGCGGGGCCTCGCGGGTGATGACGCGCGTGATCTTGCCGAGCTCGTCCATGAGGCCGGTCTTGTTCTGCAGGCGGCCGGCGGTGTCGACGAGCACGACGTCCGCCCCGTCGGCCCGCCCGGCCTTCACGGCGTCGAACGCGACGGCCGCGGGGTCGGCGCCGTCGCGGTCCGAGCGGACCGTGCGCACGCCCACGCGCGAGCCCCACGTCTGCAGCTGGTCGGCCGCGGCCGCGCGGAACGTGTCCGCGGCACCCAGCACCACGGTGCTGCCGTCCGCCACCAGCACGCGCGCGAGCTTGCCGACCGTCGTGGTCTTGCCGGTGCCGTTCACGCCGACGACCATGACGACGGCAGGCACCCGGGACCCGTCCTCCGCCGTGCCGGGCGCGGTGCGCAGGCCCCGGTCCAGCGCGGGGTCGACGAGGGCGAGCAGCTGCTCGCGCAGCACGGCGCGGGCCTGCGTGCCGTCCTGGATCCCGTCGACGCGCACGCGGGTGCGCAGCGCCGCCATGAGCTCGTCGGTCGGGCCCGCACCGATGTCGGCGAGCAGCAGGGTCTCCTCCAGCTCGTCCCAGTCGTCCTCGCCGAGGTGGTCGCGCGAGAGGACCGTGAGGAGGCGGGCGCCGAGCGGGGAGCCGGAGCGGGCCAGCCGCTCGCGCAGCCGACGCAACCGCCCGGCCGTGGGGGCGGGGGTGTCGAGCGGCGGGGCCGTGACCGCGTCCGCGGCGACGGGCGACGGGATCGTCTCGGCCGCGGCGGCGGTCGGCTCGACGGCGACGTCGGGCGGGACGACCGTGGCGGTGGCGTCCGGTGCGGCGGTGCCCGCGGTGGTCGTGCCGGTGGACCCGTCGGCCGGGGGCCGGGTCGCGGCGCCCCGGCGTCGGACGACGACGGCGGCCACGGCGCCGGCGACGACCACGGGGGCGCCGATGAGGACGGGGAGGAGGTCGGTGAGATCCACGGCGTCAGTCTGTCAGGACGTCGGGGGGCGGGCCTCGGCGACGCGGCGGCACGCTCCCCGCAGGGCCGCCGTCGTCAGGCGGAGCGGCGGGCGCGCAGCGGGCGGACCGCGCGGTCGCGGGCGCGCTGCAGGTCGTCGGCGAGCTCGTCGACGTTGAGGTACGCGTCGCCCACCTCGGCGGTCTCGCGCAGGAACTGCGCGAGGGACAGGTCCACGGGCTCGACGGCCGCGGCCCGGGCGGCGTCGAGCTGGTCGGCGTCGGGGTGGCGGCGCGAGCGCCAGCCCCGCCGGAACGACTCCCACGCGGAGCCGTCGCCGCCGGGCGTCGCCGCGGTGCTGGCGAGCAGGACGACGCCGGCGGCGGCGAGGAGGGCGAGCACGATGACGACGAGGACGACGACCACGGGTCCAGTGTCATCCCACGACCGGGTGGACGCCGCTGCCGACGCGCGGTCCACGGGCCGCGACCACGACACCTTCACAGAACGTCGCCCGGGCGGCCCAGCGACCGTCAGACGGCGGCGTCCTCCCGCAGACGCTGGCTGATGACCGTGGTCACACCGTCGCCGCGCATGGTGACGCCGTAGAGCGCGTCGGCGATCTCCATGGTGCGCTTCTGGTGCGTGACGACGATGAGCTGGGAGTCGTCCTGGAGCTCGCGGAAGATCTCCAGCAGACGCCCGAGGTTCGCGTCGTCGAGGGCCGCCTCGACCTCGTCCATGACGTAGAAGGGGCTGGGGCGGGCCTTGAAGATGGCGACGAGCAGCGCCACGGCCGTCAGCGACCGCTCGCCGCCGGAGAGCAGCGACAGCCGCTTGACCTTCTTGCCGGCCGGGCGCGCCTCCACCTCGATGCCCGTGGTCAGCATGTCGTCGGGGTCGGTGAGCACGAGGCGCCCCTCCCCGCCGGGGAACAGCCGCGGGAACACCACGTCGAACGCGGCGGCGGTGTCGCGGTACGCCTCGCTGAACACCTGCTCGACGCGCTCGTCGATGTCCTTGACGATCTGCAGCAGGTCGGTGCGGGACTTCTTCAGGTCCGCGAGCTGGTCGACGAGGAAGCGGTGCCGCTCCTCCAGCGCCGCGAACTCCTCCAGGGCCAGGGGGTTGACGCGGCCGAGCTGCGACAGGGCCCGCTCCGCGGCCTTCAGGCGCTTCTCCTGCTCCGCACGCACGTACGGGACGGCCCGGGGCGCGTCCTCGTCGGCCGGCGGCGGCACCAGCGGCACCGGGCGGTCGGGGCCGTACTCCTCGAGCAGCACGGCGGGGTCGATGCCGAGGTCCTCGACCGACCGCTGCTCGAGCTGCTCGATGCGCAGCCGCTGCTGCGTGCGGGCCATCTCGTCGCGGTGCGCGACGTCCGTGAGCTCGGCCAGGTCGCGGGCGAGCGCGTCGACCTGCCCGCGGACCGTCGTCAGGTCCCGGTCGCGCTCGGCGCGCGCGGCCTCGGCGGCGTCGCGCTCGTCCGCGGCGTGCCGCAGCGCCACGTCGAGCAGCGCGACCACGTGCACGGCCGCGGCGTGCACGGCCCCCGCGACGGACGCCTGCCGGGCCCGGGCCCGCTCGCGGGCCGCGGCCCGCTCGCGCGCGGCGCGCTCGGCCGCTGCCGCCCGCTCCAGGCTCTCGGCGCGGCCCGACAGCGCCCGGGCCCGCTCCTCGGCCGTGCGCAGCGTCAGGCGGGCCTCGGTCTCACGGGCGCGGGCCGTGGTCGCCCCGGTCGCCGCCTCGTCCCGACCGGCCGTGGCCTGCGCGATCGCCGCCTCGGAGTCCTCCGGCTGCTCCTGCACCGCCGCCAGCCGCGCCGTCAGCTCCGCCAGGGCGGCGTGGTCCTCGGCGAGCGCGCGGCCCGCCGTCTCGAGCGAGCGCTCGACCCGCTCGGCCTCCGCACCCGCGGCCCGTGCGGCCGAGCCCAGCTGCCCGAGCTGCTCGGCGACCGCGGCGAGCGCCGCGTCGGACTCGTGCAGGCGGTCCAGGGCGGCCTCGACACGGGCCACGGCTGCGGCGCGGGCCTCCTGCGCGGCGGCCAGCGCGAACCGCAGGCGCTCCGCCTCCGCGCCCGCACGCGCACCGGTCTCCCGTGCCGTCTCCAGGGCGGCCTGCAGGTGCAGGGCGCTCGGTGCCGTCGCGGACCCGCCCGACGCCCGCACCTGCGACAGCACGTCCCCCGTGCGGGTGGCCACCACGAGCCGCGGGTGCGCCGCCACCAACGGGCGGGCCGCGGCCAGGTCGTCGACCACCACGACGTCGGCGAGCAGCGCGTGCACCGCGTCGCGCACCGACGGCGGCGCCTGCACGAGGTCCACGGCCCGGTCGACGCCGGGCGGCAGCGGCACGTCCGACGCGCCCGCCCCGCTCGCGACGAGCATCGTCGCCCGGCCCGCGTCCTCCGTGCGCAGGTACCGGATCGCGTCCACCGCGGCGTCGACGGACTCCACCGCCACGGCGTCGGCGAGCGCCCCGAGCGCCGCCACCACCGCGTCCTCGTCCCGTGTGTCGACCTGCAGGAGCGCCGCGACGGACCCGACCGTGCCGGGCAGCCCGTCGGCCGCGAGCAGCGCGCCCGCGCCGTCCTTGCGGGTCAGCGACAGCTCGAGGGTCTCGACGCGAGACGCCTGCTGGTCGCGCTCGCGCTCGGCCGCGCGCAGCCGGTCCTGCAGGTCCTGCACGGACGCGGTCGCGGCGTCGAGCTGCTCGGCGGCCGCCTCGTGCTCCGCGTCGAGGCCCTCCTCCCCCTCCTCCACACCGGCCACCTGGGACTCCAGGGCCGCGAACCGGCTCGTCGCGTCCTGCGCGCGCTCCTGCGCGGCCGCCAGCTGCTCCCGCAGGCGACCGATCTCGCCCTCGGTGGCCTCGACGCGGCTGCGACGCGCGGCGACCTGCCCGGCCAGACGGGCGACACCCTCCCGACGGTCGGCGGCGGTGCGCTGCAGGTCGGCCAGGGCCCGCTCGGCCCCCTGGGCGGCCGTCTCGGCGTCCTGGCGGGCGGTCGTCGCGGCGGCCACCGCGGCGCGCGCGACCTCGACCTCGGCCGCCAGCTCGGCCTCCGCCCTGCGCACCCGCTCCGCCTGCGCCTCGAGGTCGCGCGGTTCCTGCCCGGACGTGCGCTCGGCCACCGCCGAGCCGAGCAGCCGCACCCGGTCCGCCGCCAGGGACGCCGTGCCGCGCAGCCGCTCACGCAGCGCCGACAGCTGGTACCAGACGTCCGACGCCTCGCTCACGGCCGGCGCGGCCTCCGCCGCCGCCTGCTCCAGGCCCGCGAGCCGCGCCCGGGCGGCGGCGAGGTCGGCCTCGACCTGCTCGCGGCGCACCCGCAGCGCGGACTCGTCGGCGATCTCCTGCTCCAGCGCGGCCATGAGCTGGGCCAGGTCGTCGGCGAGCAGCCGCGCCCGGGCGTCCCGCAGGTCGGTCTGCACCACCGCCGCCTTGCGCGCGACCTCGGCCTGCCGGCCCAGCGGTCCGAGCTGGCGGCGGATCTCCGTGGTCAGGTCGGCCAGGCGCGTGAGGTTGCCCTGCATCGCGTCGAGCTTGCGCAGGGCCTTCTCCTTGCGCTTGCGGTGCTTGAGGACGCCCGCGGCCTCCTCGACGAAGCCGCGCCGCTCCTCCGGCGTCGCGCGCAGCACCGCGTCGAGCTGCCCCTGCCCGACGATCACGTGCATCTCGCGGCCCAGGCCGGAGTCCGACAGCAGGTCCTGGATGTCGAGCAGCCGGCAGCCCTGGCCGTTGATCGCGTACTCCGACCCGCCGTTGCGGAACAGCGTGCGCGAGATCGTCACCTCGGAGTACTCGATCGGCAGCGCCCCGTCGGTGTTGTCGATCGTCAACGACACCTCGGCGCGGCCCAGCGGCGGGCGGCCGGACGTGCCGGCGAAGATGACGTCCTCCATCTTGCCGCCGCGCAGCGACTTCGCGCCCTGCTCCCCCATCACCCACGCCAGCGCGTCGACCACGTTGGACTTGCCCGAGCCGTTCGGGCCGACGACGCAGGTGATGCCGGGCTCGAAGCTCAGCGTCGTCGCCGACGCGAACGACTTGAACCCGCGCAGCGTGAGCGTCTTGAGGTGCACGGGGGCAGCCTAGGCAACGCGAGGGCCCGCACCGCGCACGCCCCGCGGTGCGAGGACGGCGCCGTGCGGGCCCGTCGGCGCACGTGCGCCGTCGGCCGGGTGGTCCGGCCGGTCGTGCGGACGGTCAGAGCGCGGGGAACCAGAGCCCGATCTCGCGGGCCGCGGACTCCTCCCCGTCCGAGCCGTGGACGATGTTCTCGATGAGCTTGGTGCCCCAGTCGCGGGCCAGGTCGCCGCGGATGGTGCCGGGGGCGGCGACGGTCGGGTCGGTGGCGCCGGCCAGCGAGCGGAAGCCCTCGATGACGCGGTGGCCCTCGACGACGGCCGCCAGGACCGGGCCGGAGCGCATGAAGTCGACGAGGGCGCCGACGAACGGCTTGCCCGCGTGCTCGGCGTAGTGCTCGGTGAGCAGCTCGGTGCTCGCGTGGCGCAGCTCGACGGCCACGAGCGTGTAGCCCTTGGCCTCGATGCGGCGCAGGACCTCGCCGACGTGACCGCGACGGACCCCGTCGGGCTTGACGAGGACGAGGGTGCGCTGCGGAAGGGGTGCGTCTGCCATGGGCGTCACCCTAGCGAAGGCGCCGCGGACCCCGGGCTGGACGGACGTCCGGCCCGGGGGCCGGCCGGGGCCCGGTCAGGCGGTCGGCGGGACCTCGCCGGGGTGCGCCGCGTCGTAGGCCGCGCGCTCGCGGTCGATGCGCGCGCCCAGCCGCAGCGAGACGACCCACAGGACGACGAACAGGCCGCCGATGACGTACATCATCGGCACGAGCACACCGAACGCGAGCACCGCGAGCTGGGCGACCGACCCGGCGACGTAGCCGCCGGGCCGGCCGACGTAGCCGGAGAGCAGGAGCAGCACGAGCATCGTCACGCCGCCGATCGTCCACACCGTGGCCGGCGGGGCGACCCGCAGCCCGAAGGCCACGAGGGTGGCGAAGAAGACGAGGACGGCCTCCAGGACCAGCGTCATCTGCGTGAACTGCGGCAGGGCCGGTCGCTTCGCACCGCCGCGGGCGCCGTGCATGCTCATCGGCCCAGGCTAGCCGCGCGTGGCGCCGACCTCGTCGCCCCGCCCGTCGGTGCCCGGCTGCGCGAGGTCGTCCGGACCGGCCGGGGAGGCGACCGGCGGCGCGTCCGTCGCGGCGACCCGGCCGGTGCCCGCGACGGCCTCGCCGCGGGCGACCATCCCGGCGACGTCGGACAGCGCGACCTCGCGCAGGAACAGCGCGAGCACCAGGCCCAGCGCGACCAGGGGGACGAGGTACCAGAACGCGGGGGCGAGCGCGTCGGCGTAGGCGTCGACGACGCCGTCGCGCAGCGCGTCGGGCAGCTGCTGGACGAGCGCGGGCGTCAGGCCCGACGCCTCCCCGCCGCCCGTGGCGCCGCTGCCCGCGGGGAACACGTCGGCGAGGCCGTCGGCGAGGCGCGAGGTGAAGATCGTCGAGAACAGGGCAGTGCCGACCGCCGCGCCGATCTCGCGGAAGAAGTTGTTGGCGCTGGTCGCGGTGCCGATCTCGTGCGGGTCGACGGCGTTCTGCACGGCCAGGACGACGGTCTGCATGACCAGGCCCATCCCGGCGCCGAGGACGAAGATCATGGCGCCGAACAGCACCATCGAGATGTCGCCCGTCAGGCGGGTGAGCCACATGAGGCCGAGGGTCGTCACGGCCAGCCCGACGACCGGGAAGACCTTGTACCGGCCGGTGCGGGTGATCGCGATGCCGGAGCCGATGGCGGTGAGCATGACGCCGGCCATCATCGGCAGCATGAGGAAGCCGGACTCGGTGACACCGGCGCCGGTGGCCATCTGCAGGAACGTCGGCAGGAACGCCAGGGCGGAGAACATGCCCATGCCGAGGATGAGGCCGATGCTCGTGGCGATGGTGAAGGTGCGGTTGCGGAAGAGGCGCAGCGGCAGGATCGGGTCGGCGGCGCGGGTCTCGACCAGCACGAACAGGCCGATGGAGACCAGCGTGCCGACGACGAGCGCGAGCAGACCCGTGTCGGACCAGTCGTAGCCGCGCTGGCCGCTCCAGGACTCCCAGCTCGTGGCGAGCACGAGGCCGGAGGTGCCGAGCACGAGGAAGAGGATGCCGAGCGCGTCGACCGGCTGCTGCGAGCGGCGGCTGGGGAGCTTGAGGGCGAACCACGCGACCGTGAACGCGCCGATGCCGATGGGGATGTTGATCCAGAACGCCCAGCGCCAGTCGGCGTGGTCGGTGAACAGGCCGCCGAGCAGCGGGCCGATCACGGCGGCGATGCCGAACAGGGCACCCATGGGTCCCATGTACTTGCCGCGCTCCTTGGCGGGCACGATGTCGGCGATGATCGCCTGCGACAGGATCATCAGGCCGCCGCCGCCGAGGCCCTGCACGGCGCGCCAGGCGACGAGCTCGCCGAACGACTGCGCGAACCCGGCGCCCGCCGACGCGACCGTGAACAGCCCGATCGCCACGAGGAACGGCCAGCGCCGCCCGAACAGGTCGCCGAACTTGCCGTAGAGCGGCATGACGATCGCGATCGCCAGGATGTAGGCGGTGACGACCCAGCCCTGGTGCTCGACGCCGTCGAGCTCGCCGACGATGGTGGGCATCGCGGTGCCGACGATCGACTGGTCGAGCGAGGACAGGAACATCGACGCCATGAGGGCGCCGAAGATGACCCAGACGGTCCGGGGGGTCAGCACGACGAGCGGTGCGTCGGCTCCCCCTCCGGTGGCGCGCGGGGGTGCGGTGGTGGTGCCGGCCATGGTGTGCGGTCCTCTCGTGGTGGTGCGGCCGGCGACGCTGCCGGGGCGGGTGGGCGTACGGGTGGTGCAGGTCCGCGTGGGGCGGATCGGCGTGGTGCGGGTCAGCCTGGTCCGGGGCCGTCGCGCAGCACGGCGCGCAGGGCGTCGGCGACGTCGGCCACGTGCTGGGCGGGGTCGCCGCCGGTGGTGTCCGAGCGCATGACGGACACGTGCAGGAGCATCACGAGCAGCCCGGCGACGACGTCGGCCGGGTGCGCGGGGTCGGTGCCGAGGCGGCGGGCGACCAGCGCGCCGACCTCGCCCTTGTGCCGCTCCATGAGCGCCATCTGGCGCACGAGCAGCCGCGGCTCACGGCGGGCGAGCTCCAGGCCGCGCTCGAACCGGGCCCGCTCGGCGGCGGGCACGTCGAGCCAGGAGCGCACGAGGACCTCGGCGTCGGCCAGCAGATGCCTGGTCGGCCCGCCCGCGGCGAACGCCTCGGCGGCCGGGCCGTCGACCGCGAACGGCGCGAAGCCGAGCGCCGCGTCGTCCTTGGTCTCGAAGTAGTTGAAGAACGTGCGGGTGGAGACGCCGGCCTGGGCGCAGACGGCCTCCACGGTGACGCCGTCGAGGCCGTGCTCGGCGACGAGACGGTGCGTGACGTCGATGAGCAGCTCACGCCGCTCGCGCTTCTTCCGCGCCCGCAGCCCGTCGGCCGCGGGCAGGTCCATGGTCCCGGTCACCCGGGAAAGTTACATCCGCTGCATCTTTGCAGTCAATGCAAGATTCGGGTGAGGTCCGCTCAGACCTCGCCGAAGCCCGCCTCGACCTCGCCGACGACCAGCGCCACCGCGTCACCGGCCGCCGCACCACGGGCCACGACCTCGACCGCGTCCCCCGTGACCAGACCGAGCTTCATGAGCTCGAGCACGCTCGCGCCGTTGACCCCGTTGATCGTGACCCGGGCGTCCATGGCCGCCAGCCGCCGCGCCAGCACGGCCGCGGGGCGCGCGTGCAGGCCCAGCGGGTTGCGCAGCACCGCGCGACCGCGCACGGCCCCGTCGAGGTCGGGCTCACCCGCCGCCGGCTCCGGGTCGACCGGGGCCGGGCCCTGGCCCGAGCCGGCGAACACGGCACCGGCCTGCTGCGCCGACGCGAGCACGCCCGCGAGGTCGCCGCCGCCGTGCGCCGTCACGGCCGCGGCGACGGCCCCCTCGACGAACGGTGCGTCCGCGACCCGCACCCGTGCCGCCAGATCCTCGTCCGTCATCTCGAGCACCGCCTCCGTCGTCAGCACCGCCGAGCCCAGGTCCGCGAGCACCACCACGGACCGCCCGCCGTCGGCAGCGCGACCCAGCGCCTCCTCCACGCGGTCGAAGCTGGTGCCCAGCCCGTCCTCCGTGCCGCCCGCGGGGACCACCAGGACGCCCGGCGCCATCTGCTCGGCCACGTGCGCCGCCCCCTGCGCGAGCTCGCGCGAGTGCGAGACCAGCACGAGCGCGACGTCCGCCACCTCGCGCGTCATCGCCGACCAGCCGTCGGCCGGAGCTCGGTCACAGCTGCGCACCCGCGGCCAGCGCCGCCGCAGCAAGGAGCAGGTCCGAGGACCGGGCACCCGGGTCCAGGTGGCCGGCCGAACGTTCGCCGAGGTAGCTGGCGCGCCCCTTGGTCGCGACCAGCGGGATCGTGGCCTGGGCCCCGTCGTGGGCGGCGCGGGCGGCGGACCCGAGGACCTCCGACGCCGGCGCGCCCTCCTCGGCGGCCTGCACCGCGGCGGCGACGGCCGGCGCCCAGGCGTCGACCATCGTCTTCTCGCCGGGGACGGCCTTGCCGCGGGCCACGATGCCCTCGAGCCCGGCCTCGAGCAGCGCGACGACCCCGTCGGGCCCGAGCGCGGGCAGACCGGTGACCTTGGCGGCCCGGAGGAACGCCGTGCCGTACAGCGGCCCGGAGGCCCCGCCGACGGTCGACATCAGGGTCGTGGCGACGAGGCGCAGCACGTCGCCGACCAGGGCCGGGGGCTCGGGCAGCGCGTCGAGCTTGGCGACCACCGCCGTGAAGCCGCGCGTGAGGTTCTCCCCGTGGTCGCCGTCACCGATCTGACGGTCGAGCTCGACGAGCTCCTCACGGTGCTCGACGACCGCTGCCGCGGCGCGCCGCACCCAGTCGATCGCCCACGCGACGTCCAGCGTCATGCGTCTCCTCCGGCACTCGTCCCCACCCGTGCGCGATGCCCGCTGCTACCAGCGCAGCGCCGCGGTGTGCACGGGAGCGTCCCACAACGCGGTGGTCTCGTCGTCCAGCCGCAGGACCGTGACCGACGCGCCCTGCATCTCGAGCGACGTCACGTAGCTGCCCACGAGCGAGCGCGTCACCTCGACGCCCCGCTCGCCGAGCAGCGCGCGTGCCCGACCATAGACGACGTAGAGCTCGGACAGCGGCGTGCCGCCCATCCCGTTGACGAGCAGCAGCACCTTCTCGCCGCTGGTCAGCCCGAGGTCGTCGGCGACCGGCGTCAGCAGGTGCTCGGTGATCGCGTCGGCGCCCTCCAGGCCGACCCGGTGCCGGCCGGGCTCGCCGTGGATGCCGATGCCGATCTCGACCTCGTCGTCGCCCAGGTCGAAGCTGGGCCGGCCCACGTGCGGCACGGTGCACGCGGTGAGCGCGACGCCCATGGTGCGGACGTTGGCGATCACCCGCTCCGCGACCGCGGCGACCGCGTCGAGGTCGTCGCCGCGCTCGGCGGCGGCACCGGCGATCTTCTCGACCGCCAGGGTCCCGGCGACGCCGCGCCGGCCGGCGGTGTAGAGCGAGTCCTCGACGGCGACGTCGTCGTTGACGAGCACCTGGCGGACGGTGGTGCCCTCGGCCTCGGCGAGCTCGGCGGCGGTCTCGAAGTTGAGCACGTCGCCCGTGTAGTTCTTGACGATCGTCAGGACGCCGGCGCCGCCGTCGACCGCGGCGACGGCGGGGGCGATCTGGTCGGGCGTCGGAGAGGTGAACACCGCGCCGGGGACGGCGGCGTCGAGCATGCCGAGCCCGACGAAGCCCGCGTGCAGGGGCTCGTGGCCGCTGCCGCCCCCGCTGACGAGGCCCACCTTGCCCTCGACGGGCCCGGACGCCCGGGTGACGAAGGTCGGGTCGGCGTGCAGCCGGACGAGGTCGGCGTGGACGAGGGCGAACCCCTCGAGGGACTCCGCGACGACGTCCTGCGGGTCGTTGATGAGCTTCTTCACTCTCGTGCCTCCCTCGGTCGGCGGCACGGGGCGCCGCACCGGTGCCGTGCCCGCGACGTGCCCGGACGTCGTCGTCCGTGCACGACCACCTCACTCCCCTGCTGGACGGTCGTCAACCGTACGCGCACCCCGCCCGGTGCACGTCCGTGCAGCGCCGCGGTCGGGGGACGGGGACCTTCGTCACTGTCACAAACAACAACCCCACCCTATTCTCCGCTTTTGACTTTCTCGGTGTCGACATTCTTGAGATCGATCGGAACAGGCTTCGCATGGCCGCAGAGCAACGCTCTGATGAATTGTTGCGCGACCCATGACAATGCGCATCTTCTGCTGCTAGCGTCCGATGCACGGTGTATCGATGCAGTTCAGGGGGCATGATGTCGAACCACACACTGATCGCGGTCACGTCCGCGGCCGCGCGGTGCGCAGGCGCGGACGACCTCGACGAGTTCTGGAACCTGGTGCAGTGCGCACAGCCGCAGTTCTGCGCCGTCCCGGCCGACCGCTGGCCACCTCCGCCCGATTCCGGGTCACGTGACGGGGCCCGTCGCGCCGGTGCGCACGTCATGGCGCCGCTCGCCGACCCGTACGCGTTCGACGCCCGCGCGCACGGCGTCCCGGCCGCCCGAGCCCGCCGGATGGACCCGCAGCAGCGCCTCGTGCTCGGGCTCGCGGCCGAGCTGTTCGCCCGGGCCCGCACCGACGTCCGCCGACCCGGCGCCCGCGTCGCCACCGTCGTCGGCGTCAGCTCCACCGACTACCGGGCCGTCAGCACCGCGCCCCTGCTCGCCGCCATGACCGTCGACGGCGCGCTCGGCACGGGCACGGCGGACGAGCGGGCCGCCGTGCGCACCGCGGGTGCGCGGGCCGTGCGCCCGCTGACGGGGCACACCATGCCGGGTGTGCTGCCCAACATGGTCCCGGCGGCCGTGCAGCACGCGTTCGACCTGCGCGGCCCGGCGTTCGCCGTGGACTCCGCGTGCGCGTCCAGCCTCACCGCGCTCGACGTCGCCCGCGCCATGCTCGCCACCGGCGCGGTCGACGCGTGCGTCGTCGGCGGGGTCTACACGGCGCTGACTCCCGAGGCGCACGCCGGCTTCTCGGCGATCGGCGCGCTGTCCCCGTCGGGCGCGTGCCGCCCGTACACGCGGGCCGCCGACGGGTTCGTCATCGGCGAGGGCGGCGCCCTGCTGCTGCTGCGCCGGCTCGAGGACGCCGAGCGCGACGGCGACGACGTCCTGGCCGTGGTCGAGGCCTGCGGCAGCGCCAACGACGGGCGCGCGCCCGGGGTCATGACGCCGACGGTGGCCGGGCAGGTCGCCGCCGTCCGGGCCGCCCGTGCCGACGGTCCGCCGGTCGACGCCGTGGAGGGTCACGGCACCGGCACGGTCGTCGGCGACCGCACCGAGCTGGAGACGCTGCGTGCGGTCGTGCCCGACGCGACGCCCGGCTCCGTGCCGCTCGGCTCGGTCAAGGCCGTCGTCGGGCACACCATGGCCGCGTCGGCCGCGCTCGCGCTGGTCAAGGTGCTGCTCGCGCTGCGGCACGGGCGGTGGACGCCGCAGCCCGCCGACGACGCCGGCTGGCACCCGCTGCTGGACGGGTCGCCCTTCGCGGTGCCGACACCCGGCGACCCGCCTGCACGCGTCCGGCGCGTCGCGGTCAACGCCTTCGGGTTCGGCGGCACCAACGCCCACGCCGTCCTCGCGCACCCGGAGGCGGTGGTCGGCCGTGGCTGACGTCGTCCCCGTGCCCGTCCCCATGCCCGTCCCGGTGGTCCTGTCCGGCGACGACGACGCCGAGGTCCGCGCCCGCGCGGGCCGGCTGCTCGACGCCGTGACCCGCCCCGACCCCGCCCTTCCCGGCCACCCCGGCGCCTCCCCGGCGTGGGACGTCGCCGACGTCGCCGCCCGCTGCGGCCTCGTCCCCCTGCGTGCGCACCGGGCGGTCGTGCTCGCCGCCGACCCTGCGTCGCTCGCCGCCGGGCTGGCCGCCGTGCGCGACGGCACCGTCCCCGCCGGGGCGACCCTCGCCGCACGCGGCGTCGCGACGCACCACGCCGACCGGCCCGCCCGGGTCCTGCTGCTCTACCCCGGGCAGGGCTCCCAGCGCACCGGCGAGCACGCCGGGCTCGCCCGGCTCCTGCCGTCGTACGCCGCGCACGTGCGCCGCCTGGAGGGCCTGCTCGCCGACCGGCCCGGCACGCCGCCGCTGCGCCGGTACCTGTCCGACGCCTGGACGGGCCGGGCCGCCGACCCGACCGGCGTCGACGACACGGCCGTCGCCCAGCCGCTGCTGACCGTGACGGCCCTGGCCACGACGGCGGCGCTCGCCGAGCTCGGGGTGCTCCCGGCCGTGACGCTCGGCCACTCCGTGGGCGAGCTCGGGGCCCTGCACGCCGCCGGGATCCTCGACGAGGCCACCGTGCTGGAGATCGTGCGGCACCGCGTCGCGCGCATGCGCACCGGCGCCCCCGACACCGGGATGCTCGCCGTGCGCGCCGGCGCCGCGGACGTCGCCGCGCTCGTGGCCGCCCACCCCGGCGTGCACGTGGCCTGCGACAACGGCCCGCGTCAGGTCGTGCTCGGCGGTCCGCTCGCGACGCTCGTCGCGCTCGCCGCCGACCTCGAGGCCGCCGGCACCGCGTCGACGCCGCTGGCGACCGCCGGGGCGTTCCACACCCCGCACTACGCCGCCGCGGACGCCGCCATGCGCACCCTGCTCGCCGCCATCGCCCGCCCGTCGGCGGCGGCCCGCGGCGACGTCACGTGCGTGTCGTCGGTGTCCGGGGACGTCGTCGACGACGTCGAGGACGCCCTCGCGCTGCTCGGCCGGCAGATTGCCGGCCCGGTGCGCTTCCGGGAGGCGGCGGCGACCGCGGCCGCCCTCGCCCCCGACGTGGTCGTCCAGGTCAGCGGGGGCACCTCGCTGCTGCGGACGTTCACCGAGACCCACCACGCCACCCACCCGGGGCAGACGGTCCGCACCGTCGGCCTCGGGGGTCCGGACGACTCGACGGGCGGCACGCTCGCCGCCCTCGCCGAGCTCGTCCTCACCGTCCCCGACGCGCGCCCGCACCTCGTGCTCGGCCGCCTCGGGACCGCCAGCAGGTTCCCACTGACCGAAGGACGGGAGACCGTCGTGCTGCACGGAACGCCCACCAGCCCCACCACGAACCCCACGACCACCACGACCGCGGACGCACCGACGGGCGCACCCCCGGCCGGGGTGCCCGGCACCACCGAGCTGCTCGCGCTGTTCGGCGCGCAGGTCGCCGTGCTGGCGCAGGCCCTCGCCCGCCCCTCGGGCGACGCCACGACGAGCGGTCCGTCGGCCGGTCCGGACGCCCTCGCGCCGGCCGCGGGAGCCCCGCCCGTCGCCCAGGCCGCTCCGGTCGTGCCCACCGCGCGGCGGACGACCGCCACCGGACCCGTGACCGCCCCGGCGGGCGACCCGGCCCCCGCCCGCGCCGCCGTCGCGGCGGCCGTGCGCGCGAGCATCGCGCAGGTCGGCGGGTACGCCGCCGACGACCTGCCCGGCGGCGCGCTCCTCGGACCCGACCTCGGGCTGGACTCCCTGATGATGACGAACGTCGCGGCGACGCTGACCCGGCGGTTCCCGGCCTGGCGGCCCGCCGCCGACGACATGCGCACGCTGCGCACCGTCGACGACGTCGTCGCCGCGGTCGTCGCGGCGACCCGCACCGGCCCCGGGGCGTCCGCCGCACCGGCGCCCGCCGCCGCGGCGGCACCGAGCCCCGCCGTGCCGAGCCCCGCCGTTCCGAGCCCTGCGGCGCCGGTGGACGACCTCCCGGTCACGGCGTCCCCCTCCCCCGAGCCCGCGCGCCTCGCCGACCTCGACGAGGTGCGGGCCACGGTCGCCCGGCTCGACGACGCCGCCCGCGGACCGGGGCTGCCCTACTACCTGCCGCACGACGGCCGGGTGGCGGCGACCACGAGCGTCGGCGGGCAGGAGCTGCTCTCGTTCAGCTCGTACAACTACCTGGGGCTGGCCGGGCACCCGCGGGTGGTCGCCGCCGCGCAGGAGGCCGTGGAGCGGTACGGCACCTCGGTGTCGGCGGCGCGGATCCTGTCCGGCAACCGGCCCGTGCACACCGCGCTGGAGGAGGCGATCGCCGCGCTGCTCGGCACGCAGGACGCCGTCGTGCTCGTCGGCGGCCACGCCACGAACGCCGGGATCGTGCCGCACCTGTACGGGCCCGACGACCTCGTGGTCCACGACGCGCTCGTGCACGACTCCCTGCAGCAGGGCATCGCGGCGTCCGGGGCCACCCGGCACGCCGTCCCGCACGGGCGGGCCGACCTCGTCGAGGAGGCCCTGCGGGCCCGGCGCCACCGGTTCCGGCGCGTGCTCGTCGTCACCGAGGGCGTGTTCAGCATGGACGGCGACCTGCCCGACCTGCCCGCGCTCGTCACGTCCGCGCGCCGGCACGGCGCGCACCTCATGGTCGACGAGGCCCACAGCGTCGGCGTGCTCGGCGCGCACGGCGGCGGCATCTGCGAGGAGCTGGGCGTCGACCCCGGGGACGTCGACCTGCTCATGGGCACGCTGTCCAAGAGCCTGTCCTCCTGCGGCGGGTACCTCGCCGGGCACCGGTCCCTCGTGCAGCACCTGCGGTACACGCTGTCGGCGCTGGTGTTCAGCGCCGGGCTGACCCCGGCGAACACCGCGGCCTCGCTCGCCGCGATCCAGGTGATGCGCGACGAGCCCGAGCGCCTGGCCCGGCTGCGCGGCAACGCCGAGCACTTCCTCGCCGGGGCGCGCGCCCGCGGCATGGACGTCGGCCCCGCCGTGGGCGTGCCCGTGGTGCCCGTGATCGTCGGGGAGTCGCAGGCCGCCGTCGCGGTGGCCCGGGGGCTGGCCGAGCACGGCGTCAGCGCCAACCCCATCGTGTTCCCCGCGGTGCCGGACGACCAGTCCCGGCTGCGGTTCTTCCTCACCAGCGAGCACACGCACGACCAGCTCGACCGGGCGCTCGACGTGACCGCCCGGTGCCTGCAGGAGGCCGGCGTGCCGCTCGCGGCGCCGGTGCCGTCGCCGGCCACGGCGGCGGTCGTCGAGACGACGCCGGTCGAGACGACGCCGGTCGAGACGGTGCCGGTCGAGACTGTGCTGACCGCCGGGGTGCCGGCGTGAGCGCCGGCGCGGCCCCGGTCGGCGTGCCGGGCACGGACGTGCAGGTGGTCGTGCTCCCCGAGGGCACGCCGTGGCGGGCCGACCCGCAGGTCCGCGCCGCCGTCGCCGCAGCCGTCCGCGCCGTCCGCGACGACGGCGCGGCGGACGGCGTGGTCCACGCGGACGCACCCGGGGGGGCGCGCGTCGAGGCGCTCGTCGGGACGCTCCTGGCACCCGGGCGGCACGTGGTGCCGGTCGGAGAAGGACGCGTCGGGGTCTCGGCGTCCCACGAGGCGGGCCGCACGTACGTCGCGGTCGCCCCCGACGCCGTGGTGGTCGACGCGTGCGCGCTGGACCGGTGGGCGCAGGTCGACGCCGTGCTCGACGACGCCTTCACGGCCGCCGAGCGGGAGGCGCTGCGCACGCCGTGGGACCGGGTCCGGGCGTGGACGGCGCTGGAGTGCGCGGTCAAGGCCGGCCGCGCCGACCTGCTGCGCCCGCACGAGCGCGAGCCCCTCGTCGCCCTCGGCACGGACGGGCGGCCCGTGGTGCCGGGCGACGGCGTCGGGCTGCACCTGGTGCGGCACGGCGGCCGGCTGCGCGCCGTCTGCGTGCGGGTGGCGCTGGTCGCGCCCGTCGACGCACGGGCCGACGTCCGCGGCGACCAGGCGCCGCCCGTCGCGCTCACCGCCGACGCCCCGCCCACCGCCGCTGCCGGGCGGGCCCTCGTGGGGGCACGCCCGTGAGCGTGCACCCCGTGCGCGTCGTGCCCGGCGCGCCGACCGCGGTGGTCGGCGCGTCGGGGCAGGTCGGGTCGCTCGTGCTGGACGAGCTGACCCGAGCCGGGCTCCCCGCGGTCGCCGTGGGGCGCTCGGCACCCCCGGCCGCGCCGCCCGGCATCACGGTGCGTACCCTCCCCCGGTACGACCGGGTCGCGCTGCGCACCGCGCTCACCGGATGCGGCGCCGTCGTCGCCACCCTCGGCCTGCCGTACGCGGCGCGCACGTGGGAGGCGGGGTGGGTCCCGCTCGTCGACGCGGTCGCCGGTGCGTGCGCCGACCTCGGACTGCCGCTGACGTTCCTCGACAACGTCTACGTGTACGGCGCCGCCGACGGCGTGCTCACGGAGCAGGCACCGCTCGCCCCGTGCAGCCGCAAGGGTGCCGCCCGGCTGGCCGGGTGGCGGGTGCTCGAGCGGCACGCCGGGGCGGGACTCGACGTGGTGGTGTGCCGGGCCGCGGACTTCCTCGGCCCGGGCGCCGCCACGACCGTCCTGCCGTGGGACGCCGTGGTGGCGGCCACGCGGGCCGCCCGGCCGACTCTGCCGTGGCTGGGCTCCCCCGACGCGGTGCACACGTTCGCCGCGACGCCCGAGGTCGCCGCAGCCCTCGTCCGGGTCGCGCACGAGCCGGCCCTGCGGGCGGGACGGGTGCTGCACCTGCCGGTGGTCGAGCCCGTCACCGGGCGGACGCTGGCCGCCGCCCTGGGTCGGGCCCGCGGGGACGGGCGCACCGTGCGGCTGCGGGCCCTGCGGGCCCCGGTCGTGCGGGCGGCGGCGCTGGTGAGCCGGCCCGCGCGGGAGCAGGTCGAGATGATGTACCAGGTCGAGCGCGACCAGGTCGTCGGCGACGCGCTGATCCGCTCCCTGGGCTGGACGGCTCCCCCGCTGACGGCCGACGACGTGGCGGCGCTCGCCGCCGGCGCGGTACCCGGCCCGGGCACGGCGGTGCCGCGGCACGCGGCGGACCGCCGCACGTGAGCCGGCCGGGCACGGGCGCACCGACGCCCGGTGCGCGGGAGGTCGACGCCCGGCGTCAGCGGGCGACGGCGCGCAGCACGGCCTCGAACGTGTCGGTGGCCTGCGCCACAGCCGCCGCGGTGGCGTCGTCGTCGGGGTCCCCGACGGCGAACGCCCGCTCGTAGAGCCCCACGCCCACGGCCACGACGTCGCGCACCGGCAGGTCCAGCGTCGAGCCGGTGCGGTGCAGCACCTCCTCGACGAGCGCGACGAGGCCCGCGTACAGGTCCTCCTGCGCGTCGAGCAGCACCGCCCGCGCGGCGTCGTCCCGCACGGCGACGCCGCGCAGCTCGGTGACGATGCCGAACCACCGGGCCTCCGCGCCGACGCGCCCGGAGAGCTCGCGCAACGCCGCGGGCACGACCGTGGCGGCGGTCGCCCCGGCCGGGGCCCGGTCGAGCGCACCCAGCACGGCCCGGCGGATCCGCGCGACCTGGTGGGCGTTCGCGCTGGCGTACAGCGCGGCGACCAGCTCCTCCTTGGAGCGGAAGCTGGAGTAGAACGCCCCGCGCGTGTACCCGGCACGCGTGCACACCGCGGCGATCGTGGTGCGCAGGTACCCGGCCTCGAGGAACTCCGCGTACGCGGCCTCGAGCAGCTCGCGGCGGGTGGCGGCCCGCCCCCGGGGGTCGTGCGCCCCGGGGGCCGGGCCGGCCGCGGTGGTCGTCTCAGCCACGGCCGAGCAGCACGCGGGCCTCGGCGACCAGGAGGACCGACCCCGTCACCAGCACGGCGGCGCCGCGCTCGACCTCGCTCTCGGCCAGCGAGACCGCGGTCTCGACGGCGTCGTCGAGGCGGTGCACGACGTGCACGCGGTCCTCGCCGAACACGTCGACCGCGATCGCCGCGAGGTCGTCGACGTCCAGGGCCCGGTCGGTGCCGGCCTGGGTGACGACGATCTCCGCGAGCTCGGGCTCGAGCACCGCGAGGATGCCCTCGGGGTCCTTGTCCGCCATGACGCCGACCACGCCGACGACCCGCTGGAACTGGAACGCCTCGTCGAGGGCCTCGACGAGCGCCTGGGCGCCCGCGGGGTTGTGCGCGGCGTCGACCACGACGGTCGGCGAGGACCGCACGACCTCCAGCCGCCCGGGCGACGTGACGTCCGCGAGCGCGGCCCCGACGACGTCGCCGTCGAGCGCGGCCCCGCCCGTGAGCAGCGCCTCGACGGCGACGAGCGCGAGCAGCGCGTTGTGCGCCTGGTGCGCGCCGTGCAGCGGCAGGTACACGTCGGCGTAGACGCCGCCGAGGCCGCGCAGCACGAGCATCTGCCCGCCGACCGCGACCTGCCGCTCGACGACGTGCACGTCGACGCCCTCGCGGACCACGCGCGCGCCCCGCTCGGCGGCAGCGGCGAGCACGACGCCCTCGGCCTCGTCGGTCTGCTCGGCCAGCACGAGCGTCGCGCCGTCCTTGACGATGCCGGCCTTCTCCGACGCGATCTCCACGAGGGTGTGCCCGAGCCAGCGCTCGTGGTCCATGGCCACGGGGGCGATCACGGCGACGTCGGCGTCGATGACGTTGGTGGCGTCCCAGCGCCCGCCGAGCCCGACCTCGATCACGGCGACGTCGACGGGGGCGTCGGCGAACGCGGCGAACGCCATGACGGTGAACACCTCGAAGAACGACAGCGTCGGCTGCCCGCGCTCGGCCCACCGCTGGTCGACGATGTGCACGTAGGGCGCGACGTCCTGCCAGAGCTCGACGAACTGCTCGTCGCCGATGGGCTCGCCGTCGATCTGGATCCGCTCGGTGACGCGGCTCAGGTGCGGGCTGGTGAACAGCCCGGTGCGCAGGCCGTGCTCGCGCACGAGCCGCTCGACGACCCGGGCGGTGGACGTCTTGCCGTTGGTGCCGGTGACGTGCACGGTCCGGTAGGCGCGCTGGGGGTCGCCCAGCAGCTCGAGCACCTCGCGCACGCGGTCGAGCGTGGGGTCGATGTCGTGCTCGGGCGCCCGGGCGACGATCGCCCGGTACACCTCGTCGGCGGCGACGCGGGCCTCGCGGGCGCCCTCGTCGCGCCGGTGGTCGGCGCCGCGGGCGCTCACGCGCCGCTCCGCTCGACGTGCACGGCCAGCTCGGCGGCGTCGGACGCCGTCACCGTGACCGTCGCGGCCAGCGTCTCCGCGGCGACCACGTCGGTGTACGCCTCGACGGCGGGCACGTGCGCGTGCGGCACGGTCAGCGTGAGGTCGATCCGGTCGGAGACGTGCAGGCCGGCGGCCTTGCGCGCGTCCTGCACGGCGCGCACGACGTCGCGGGCGTAGCCCTCGGCGAGCAGCGCGTCGTCGAGAGTGAGGTCGAGGACGACGAACGCCCCGCCCGGCAGCACGGTCGCGGCCAGGGACGCGTCGGACTCGTCGCCGCCGACGACGGTGGTGAGCTCGTACTCGGCCGGCTCGAGCGGCACGTCGCCGTCGTCCGTCGTCACGACGACCGTCTCGCCGTCGAGGCGCCACGCCCCGGCCTTGGCGGCCCGGATGACGGGCTGGACGCCGCGGCCGAGCCGCGGGCCGGCGGCGCGGGCGTTGACGGCCAGGCGCTGGGTGATGCCGAAGCGCTCGGCCGTGGCGGCGTCGGCCTCGACCACGTCGACGGCCTTGACGTTGAGCTCGGCCGCGAGCAGGTCGGCCCACGGGGCGAGCGCGCCCGGCTCGGCGGCGGCGACGGTGAGCCGGTGCAGCGGCTGGCGCACGCGCACCTGGTGGGCCTTGCGCAGGCCGAGGGCGGCGGACACCACGGCCCGGACCTCGTCCATCGCCGTGACCAGGGCGTCGTCGTCGACGAGGGGATGCGTCGGCCAGTCCGTGAGGTGCACCGACCGGCCGCCGGTCAGGCCCCGCCAGACCTCCTCGGTGACGAGCGGCGCGAGCGGCGCGGCGACCTGCGTGAGGGTCTCCAGGGCCGTCCACAGCGTGTCGAACGCGTCGGCGTCCTCCGACCAGAACCGGTCGCGCTGGGTACGCACGTACCAGTTGGTCAGCACGTCGAGGTGCTCGCGCACGGACTCGCACGCCGCCGAGATGTCGTACGCGTCGAGCTGTGCCGCGACGGTCTCGACGAGCCGCCCGGTGCGGGCCAGCAGGTACCGGTCCATCGCCGGCAGGCCCGCCGCCCGCTCGGGCGTGACGCGCTGCGCGGCGTACCCGCGGCCCTCGTCCGCGGCCCCGGCGTACAGCGTGAAGAAGTAGTACGTGCTCCACAGCGGCAGCAGCACCTGGCGCACGCCGTCGCGGATGCCCTCCTCGTGGACGACGAGGTTGCCGCCGCGCAGGATCGGCGACGACATGAGCGACCAGCGCACCGCGTCGGAGCCGTACCGGTCCCACATGAGCTGCGGGTCGGGGAAGTTGCGCAGCGACTTGCTGGCCTTGCGGCCGTCGTCGCCCAGCACGATGCCGTGGCACATGACGTTGCGGAACGCGGGCCGGTCGAACAGGGCGGTGGCCAGCACGTGCAGCGTGTAGAACCAGCCGCGGGTCTGCCCGATGTACTCGACGATGAAGTCGCCCGGGTAGTGGTGCTCGAACCAGTCGCGGTTCTCGAACGGGTAGTGCACCTGCGCGAACGGCATGGACCCCGAGTCGAACCACACGTCCAGCACGTCGGGGATGCGGCGCATCGTGGACCGGCCCGTGGGGTCGTCCGGGTTCGGGCGCGTGAGGTCGTCGATGAACGGGCGGTGCAGGTCGGGCTCGCCGGCCTCGTTGGTGGGCACGCGGCCGAAGTCGGCCTCGAGCTCGGCGAACGAGCCGTACACGTCGACGCGCGGGTACGCGGGGTCGTCCGACACCCACACGGGGATGGGCGTGCCCCAGTACCGGTTGCGGCTGATCGACCAGTCGCGGGCGTTCTCCAGCCACTTGCCGAACTGACCGTCGCGGATGTGCCCGGGGATCCACTCGATGCCCTGGTTGAGCTCGACCATGCGGTCCTTGAACGCGGTGACGCGCACGAACCACGACGACACGGCCTTGTAGATCAGCGGGTTCCGGCACCGCCAGCAGTGCGGGTAGGAGTGCTCGTACGTCTCGTGCCGCACGACCACGGACCGGCGGGCCTCGTCGACGCGCGCGAGCGGGCCGGTGCCGGCCTTGAGGTCGGCGATGACGGCCTTGTTCGCCTCGAAGACCTGCTGGCCCTCGTAGTCGGCGACCTGCGCGGTGAACCGGCCCTTGGAGTCGACGGGGACGACGGGCGTGATGCCCGCCGCGTCGCACGCGTGCATGTCGTCCTCGCCGAACGCGGGCGCCAGGTGGACCACGCCCGTGCCGTCGTCGGTGGTGACGAAGTCCGCCGCGAGCACCACGTGGGCGTTGTCGTGCCCGGCGAAGTAGTCGAACGGCGGCGTGTACGCCCGGCCCACGAGGTCCGCACCGGTGAGCGACGCCACGACCGTCGCCTCGCCCAGCTCGCGCGCGTACGCCCCGACCCGGCCCGCGGCCAGCACGACCCGCTCGCCGGGGTGCGCCTGCGCGAACGGCGAGTCCGCGGCCGGCTCGACGACCGCGTACTCGATCTGCGGACCCACGGCCACGGCCAGGTTCGACGGCAGGGTCCACGGCGTCGTCGTCCAGACCAGCAGCAGCTCGCCCGTCGCCAGGCGCAGCCCCACCGTCAGCGCGGGGTCCTGGCGCGAGGCGTAGACGTCGTCGTCCATGCGCAGCTCGTGGTTCGACAGCGGCGTCTCGTCGCGCCAGCAGTACGGCAGCACCCGGTAGCCCTCGTAGGCCAGGCCCTTGTCGTACAGCTGCTTGAACGCCCAGACCACCGACTCCATGAACGTCGGGTCGAGCGTCTTGTAGTCGTTCTCGAAGTCGACCCAGCGGGCCTGGCGGGTGACGTACTCCTCCCAGTCCTGGGTGTACGTCAGCACCGACTCCCGGCACGCGGCGTTGAACGCGGCGATGCCCATCTCGTCGATCTGGGCCTTGTCGGTGATGCCCAGCACGCGCTCGGCCTCGAGCTCGGCCGGCAGGCCGTGGGTGTCCCAGCCGAAGCGGCGCTCGACCCGGCGCCCGCGCATCGTCTGGTACCGCGGCACGACGTCCTTGATGTACCCGGTCAGCAGGTGCCCGTAGTGCGGCAGGCCGTTGGCGAACGGCGGGCCGTCGTAGAACACGTACTCGTTCGCGCCGTCCTCGCCCGCGGGGCGCTGCTCGACGGACGCGGCGAACGTGCCGTCGGCCGCCCAGTGGGCCAGCACGTCGGCCTCGAGCGCGGGCAGCTCCGGGGACGCGGGGACGGTCTGCCCGGGACGGTGCAGCGGGTACGCCACGGTGGGTGCTCCTGGTCTCTCGCGCAGCTGCGCGGGTGATTCACCTGACCACGAGGACGACGACGCCCGGACCGGCCGGACGGCACCGCGGTACCACCTCGCTTGCCGGGCGCACGGTGCGCCCGACCTCTCGCCTGCGGCTGTGACGGGCCTGCCCCGTCCGGTTCTACTGAGGCCGCCCGAGGGAGGCCCGTTCTTCCGGAGGCTCACCGGTGATGGCCGGGTCGACGCCTGTGCGGCCAGTGTAACGACGACACGGGTGACGGCGTCGACCGGCGGGCGCGGGTTCGTCGGACGGCGGCCGCGGCGGGCAGGATCGTCCCATGCCTTCCCCCGCCGCCCGTCCCCTCGCGCTGCTCGACCTCGACGGCACGCTCATGAACTCCGCCCCCGGCGTCGTGCACTCCGTGCGCGTCGCGTACGAGCACGTCGGGGTGCCCGTGCCCGACGAGGCCGCGATGCTGTCGTTCATCGGCCCGCCCATCGGGCACTCGTTCCCCGCGCACGGCGTGCCCGCCGCGCTCGTGCCGGACGCGGTGGCCGCGTACCAGGAGCACTTCGGCCGGGTCGGCGTGTGGGACACCACCGTCTTCGACGGCATCCCCGCGGCGCTGACCGCGCTGCGGGAGGCCGGGGTCCTCCTCGTCGTCGCCACCGCCAAGCCCATCGCCTTCGCCGAGCCGATCTGCGCCGAGGTCGGCCTGACACCGCTGCTCGACGCGATCGTCGGCGCCCCGCTGGACGAGTCCGAGTCCAAGGGCCAGATCATCGCCCGTGCCCTCGTCGTGGCGCGCGAGCTCACCGGCGCCCCCGTCGACCCGGCGCGCGCCGTGATGCTCGGCGACCGCGAGCACGACGTGCACGGTGCCGCCGAGCACGGCATCGCGTGCCTCGGCGCGTCGTGGGGCTACGGCGCACCCGGCGAGCTCGTCGCCGCGGGCGTCGCGCAGGTGCTGGGCGGCACCGACGAGGTCGCGCCCGCCGTGCTGGCCCGCGTCGCGTGAGCTGGCCTGCCGGGCGGCCCGCACCGGTGGTGCTGCTCGACCTCGACGGCACGCTCACCGACTCCTACCCGGGCATCGCCGCGTCGGCCCGCGCCGCGTACACCGCGCTCGGGCTGCCCGTGCCGGACGACGCGACCCTGCGCACCTTCGTCGGCCCGCCCATCACCGGGTCGTTCGCCGCGCACGGCGTGCCCGCCGACCGACTGACCGAGGCCGTCGCGGCGTACCGGGTGCACTTCCGCGCCGGCGGCATGTGGGACAACCGCGTCTACGACGGCATCGACGACCAGCTGCGCACCCTGCGCGCCGCCGGGGCCCGGCTGGCGGTGGCGACCAGCAAGCCCGAGGTGTTCGCGCAGCCCATCTGCGAGCGCTTCGGCCTGGCCGCGCACCTGGAGGGTGTGTTCGGCGCGCCCCTGGACCACGTCCCGTCGACGAAGGCCGACGTCATCGCCCGGGCGCTCGACGCGCTCGGTGCCACGGCCCCCGTGGGCCGCGTCGTCATGGTCGGCGACCGCGAGCACGACGTGCACGGCGCCACCGCCCACGGGATCGCGTGCGTCGGCGTCGGGTGGGGGTACGCGTCCGACGGCGAGCTCGTCGCCGCGGGCGCCGTCGAGGTCGTCGCCGACGTCGCGGACCTGGCCGCCCGGGTGCTCGCGCACCTCGGGTGAGCCTCCCCGGCGCAGGGCCCGCGGGTGTGGGATCTTGAGCGCGTGAGCGCCACGTCCCCCGACCCGCAGGCCCTGTTCCCGGGCAAGCACTTCATCAGCACGGTGCTCGAGGCGCTCGAGACCAAGACGGCGATGTCGGGCACCCTCGCCCGCCGGTACCTGCAGCGCGCCGCCATGGCGGGCGTCATCATCGGCCTGCTGTACGCCACCTACTACGCGGTCGTCGCCGCGTTCGCGTCGGTGCCCGTGGGCACCACGACCCTCCAGCCGCTGGGGCGGATGGTCGGCGGGTTCGTGTTCGGCTGGGCGCTGGTGTTCATCTACTACTCGCGCTCCGAGCTGCTGACGTCGAACATGATGATCGTCTCGATCGGCGCGTACCACCGCCGCACCACGTGGGGGCGGGCGCTGCGGCTGCTGGGCCTGTGCTACCTCGGCAACGTCATCGGCGGCCTGTTCGTCGCCGTGCTGCTGCGGTTCTCCACCCTGGCCGAGGGGGCCGCCGAGGAGCAGATGCTGCTGTCGGTCGAGCACAAGCTCGACTTCGTCAGCTCCGGCGCCACCGGCTGGGTGGACCTGCTGATCCGCGCGGTGCTGTGCAACTTCTGCATCAACCTGGCCATGCTGCTGGTCTACAACGGCCTCATCAAGGACGACCTGACCAAGTCCCTCGTGATGATCGTCGCGGTGTTCATCTTCGCGTTCCTCGGCCTGGAGCACTCCGTGGCCAACACGGTCCTGTTCTCCATCGTGGGCCTGCGTGAGGGCATCGACCTGGGTCTCGCGGCCGGCAACGTCGCCCTCGCGCTCGTCGGCAACTTCATCGGCGGCGGTCTGCTCATCGGCCTGTACTACGCGTACGTCAACGACGACAGCCGGTGGCTGCGCCAGCAGCAGCCACCGGCCTGACGTCCCCGGCTCAGGGCTGCGTGGCCTGCACCGGCGGCAGCGCCGACCAGGGGAACGTGATCCACCGGTCCGTGCGCTTCCACACGTAGTCGGGGTCGATGATCGAGCGCGGCTTGGCGTACAGCACCGCGGTCCGGGCCTCCGCGCAGTGCCGCGAGACCAGCTTCTGCACCAGCGCCAGCGTCTCCCCGGTGTCCGCGACGTCGTCGACGACCAGTGCCCGCAGCCCGCTCAGCGCGTCCGTGTCGAGCAGCGGCGGCAGCAGCGCCGGCTCCTCCAGCCGCTCGTCGACGCCCGTGTAGAACTCCACGTTGAGCGTCCCGACGGACTTGGTGCCCAGCGCGTACGCGATCGCCCCGCCCGGCGGCAGCCCGCCCCGCGCCACCGCGACGACGACGTCCGGGACGAACCCCGAGTCGACCACCGCCTGCGCGATCTCCCGCGCCGCCGACCCGAAGGTCTCCCACTCCAGCACCTCGCGGTCAGCCGGGAGCTCCTGCCCCGGTGCCGCCTCCGTCGTCGTCATGCGCTGATCCTCCCCCACCCCGCCCAGGACCTTCCACGCCGGCACCGCGCTCCACCTGATGGGATGGTGCCCGTGACCGACCGGCAGACCGTGCAGTGGGACGTGCTGAACCGCTACCTCGCGGTCGTCCTCGGAAGCCACCGCCGGGGCGCCTGGTCGATGGGCCGCCAGCGGGGGGCAGCATCGACCGGGACCTGGGACGCGCTCGCCGCCGCGCTCGTCGGCGGTGACCTGGTGACCGTCACCGACTCGAACATGCACACCTCGTGCGTCTACGAGGTCCGCGACGAGCGAGCGGTCCTGCACGTGTCGACGGTCCTCCCCTGCGTGATCGTCTGGTCGGAGGTCGAACGCCGCTTCCTGGACACGTGCCCCGACTGGGCCACGCCGCTGACCGACGCCGGGTTCTCGTACCTCGGCAGTGCGTGCTCGCGCACGTGGAGCCCGTACCGCGACGACGAGGCCGAACGCCGGATCACATACTTCGAGCTGCTGTTCGCATGGATCGAGGGCTCCGACGGACCACCCGCCCACGAGGTCGTCGACCCCTGGCGCCCACCCCTGGGCGCAGGCCCGCGAGGTACGCACGACCCCGCACGTCCCCGATCAGATCAGAACGGGTAGAGCACTGACGCCTCTGCCCCGACCCGGGTACGAGGTCGTGCGGCACGTCCACGTCGGAGTCCGGCCCGAACTCGCCTGGCGCGACGGAGCCGAACACGTCGAGCCGCGCGATCCCGTACCGCGCGCACAAGGCCCCGAGCGCGGCGCGCTGGGCCTCGTGGAGGGGGATCACCTATGACGTCGCCGGGGCGACGTCGCTGGAGAAGCGGCGGGGCTTGCCGGGGCCGAGGGCGGCGGGGTCCGGCTCGACGGTGAGGGCGACCGGGTGGCCCAGCCAGGCCTCGACCTCGCGGGCAGCGCGGGTGGCCGACGCGGCGGGGCCGACAGCCCGGAGGGTGAGGCGGGCGTCGGCGTGCTGGTGCAGGGACCAGGCGCGCAGGCCGGCGGCCTGGAGGATCTGCGTGGCGTCGATCGAGGGACGCCACCGGCCGGCGGCGTCGAGGAGCTGGACGGGGGTGCGGCCCTCCAGGCCGACCAGCACCGTGCCGCGGGCGTCGCGGCGCAGGGACGCGTGGTCGCCCGTGCGGTAGCGCAGCAGGGGCAGGTAGGGGTTCTCGTCGACGGTCACGACGACCTCCCCGCGCGTCCCGTCGGGCACCGGGCGGCCGGCGGCGTCGAGGATCTCGACGTGCACCCGGCGGTCGACGACGACGTGCCCCTCGCCGTCGAGGTCGGCGGCGACGGGACCGGTCTCGCGCAGCCCGTACAGGTCGACGAGCGGCACGCCCCACGCCGCGCGGACGTCGGCGCGCACCGCCGGGGTCACGTGGGTGGCGCCGTTGACGACCGCGACCGGGTGCAGGTCCAGCCCGTCGGCGGCCAGGCGCAGCAGGTGCATCAGCGGGTGGGTGCTGGTGGAGACGACCTGGGGGTCGTGGGCGGCGAGCCAGCGCTCGCGGTCGCCGGGGCGGCGCCAGGCGTCGGCGTGCAGGTTGGCGCGGGCCATCAGCGGGACGGGCGTGCCGGGCGGGCGCGGGAACGCGGACATCGCCGAGACGTACGTGAATGCCGTGCGCTGGTCCAGGAGATTGAGCAGCCCGAGCCGCTCCGGGTCCGGGTCCCAGGTGGCGCCGGCGGCGGTGACGAGGGCGTGCAGCAGGAGAAGGTCGGCGGCGACGGCGCGCGGGTGCAGGGGCACGACCATCGCGGCGCCGGTGCTGCCCGAGCTGGAGCCCTCCAGCACCCGGTCGAGCGGCACGTCGACCGGCACGTGCGCGGCGGCGTCGGCGACGAGATCGGCGCGGGTCACGGTCGGCAGGTCCGCCAGCGGGGTGCGCGGGCCGCTGGTGCGGGACCGGGCCGCCGCGCGGTACCGCGGGACGGTGCGGTGCACGCGCTCGACCAGGTCCGCGACCCACCCGGGGACCTCGTCCGCGGCGGCCGGCGGGGTCGGGGTGCGGGCCGCGAGCGCGGCGAGGTCGTCGGCGTCGAGGCGGTCGCCGGTGGCGTGCGCCCACGGCGGCGCGGCGGGGTGCGTGCGGGCGGCCTCGACGCGGGCCAGGTCGGCCGGCCCGAGGGACGGCCAGCGCTCGGCGTCGGTGAGCACGGCCGCGCCCATGGGGGCGTACTCGGCGAGCAGGCCGCCGGGCCGGGTGAGCCCGGCCGTCGGATCGGCGGCGGGCGGGTCGGCGGGCGACGGGTCGGCGGGCCTCGCGGCGGCCGGCGTCGTGCTCGGGGCCGGGGTGCCGGTGGGGTCGTCAGTAGTTGGCATACTGCGCCGCCGCCTCCTTCGCGCGCTGCTCGGCCAGGCGTCGGGCCAGCTCCTCGGCGCGGCGGCGCTCCTCGGCCATCTGCGCGACGACCTCGCGGCGGTGCCGGGTGCTCACGGCGGACCACGCGTCGGCGGCCGCGGCGGCGTCCTGCCCGCCGGGCAGCAGCCCGCACACGGCGAGGAACGCCCGGGCGATCTCCTCGCGGGCGGGCTCGTCCGCGACCCAGGCGCGGGGCTCGCGCAGCCCGTCGAGCAGTCCGACGACCGCGGGCACGACCGTGACCAGCAGCATCGCCGGCCCGCCGACCTGCTGGGCCTGCGCGGCAAGCGGCGGGGTGCGGTGCAGGCCGAGGAGCAGCCAGGCGGCGAGCAGGCCCGGGGCCGCGCGGGTGGTCGGCGTCGGGTGCGCGGTGGCGGCCGGGACGCCCAGCACACCGTCGAGGTAGGCCGTCCATGCGGCGTCGAGGACGGTGCCGTCGAGGGAGACCGCGAGGTCCGCGAGCGCCGCGGCGGGGTGCACGCGCGCGTCGAGGAGCGCGGGCGGTGCGGCGGCGAGCCGGTGGGTCAGGGCGCTCAACGGCAGCCCGGGGCGCCGCTCCCCCGGCACCACCGAGCGGGGCAGGCCGTCGGGGGCGAGGGCCGTGGGGTCGGGGGCGGTGGTCATCGGGTGGTCTCCTGCGTCGTGGCCCAGGTGCGGCGGGCGAACGTGCGGGCGAAGTCGACGAGCGCGGCGTCGCCGTCGACCCAGTAGGTGTCGTACCCCTCGGGCACCACGACGCCCGCGCGCCGGTCGGGCGGCACGTCGAGCAGCAGCGACCCTCCGCCGCCCGCGGCGGCGAGCGCACGGGCGGCGGTCTGCTCGGGGTCGGGCTGCGGGGGCCAGCCCTGCCCGCACATCGTCGCCACCCCGTCGTCGGAGACCACGGCGACGTGCGTGGGGCGCGTCGTCGTCGGCGGACGCCCGGCGTGGCCGAGGAACGTGCGGGCGAGGACGGGCAGGGGGAAGGCCGTGCCGCCGCCGAAGTGCGCGACGATCGCGCGCAGCACCGCGTCGGGGTCGCGCGTGAACCCGTCGGTGCCCGCGACCTGCCCGGGGCCGCTCCACGTGGTGGCCTGCACGCGCGCACCCACCCGCAGCGCTGAGAGCGCGAGCACGGCCCCGGCCAGCGCGACCCACGAGAACTGCTTCGGGTCGGGCATCGACCCGGACGAGTCGAGGTACAGGTCGAGGTCCACGGGCGCGTCGTCGCGGACCACCGGCTCGTCGTCGTGGAACGCCCGCCGCAGGGTCGTCATGCCGGGAACGACGACGGGCGACGCGGTGACGGTGCCGGTCCAGTCGACGTCGGCGAGGTCGTCGCCGACCTCCCACGGGTCGAGGCCGCCGAGCAGCGGGTCGACGGGCCGGGCGGTGCGGCGCTGCGGGAACGGCACGAGGTGGCGGGCGGCGCGCTCGCGGTACCAGGCGACCGCGACGTCCTCCGGGGTGCTGGTGCCGCCGAGGGCGTGGACGACGGCGTGCAGGTCGGCGGGCAGGAGCATGTTGCCCGTGTGCCCGGTGGCGCTGCCGGGCGCGTCGGGGGTCAGGGTGGTGGGGGTGGGTGCCTCCGGGGCGGGGGCGACGTCGCCGACGACCGCGGCGTCCAGCGACGGGTGCACCACGGGCGCGACGAGCGAGCCGTCGCCGGCGAGCCCGTGCGGCAGCGCGCCGGACGCGTCGGGGCACGCGACGGCACGCACGGACGTGGCGAGCGCGTCGGTGAGCGCGGACTCGGGCAGGGAGGTGCGGATCAGCGCGGCGAACCCGCCCGCACCGCCGACGGGGTCGCGGGCGTAGGCGCGCACGAGCCGGGCGCACAGCCAGGCGGCGCCCTCGTCGACGGGGTGGGCGGTGCCGCACAGGGTGGTGCGCGGCAGCTCCCAGAGCAGCTCGCACGCGCGCAGCACCAGCGCCATCAGCGGGTCCTTCGCCGGGCCGAGCGCGCGCCACACGGCCACGAGGTCGGCGCGGCCGGTGCGCTGGAGCCGGTCGTTGATGAGCAGGTCCTGCCAGAGGTTCGCGACGGGGCCGACGAGGTCGTCCTGGTCGACGAGCCCGGCGCGCACGCGGGCGGCGACGCGCAGCGCGGTGCGGCGGTGCGCGGGCGCGAGCACGTGGTGCCCGATCTCGTGCGCGAGCACGGCCACGGCGTGGTCGTCGAGGCCGCGGCGGTGCACGTCGGCGAGGTCGACGTGCACCTCGACGGTGCCGGAGTCGTACCAGGCGAACGAGCCGACGTCGGCGACGGGGTCGGTGTGCAGCACGGGCGGGTGCACGCGGGTGGTGCTGCCCCACGCGGCCTGCGCGGCGGGCCACGCGTCCTGCCACCGCTGCACGAGCGCGTCGGGCACGGCGCCGCTCATGCCGGCCCCCCGGCCACGCGCACGACGTCGAGGGCGTAGGAGTGCGCGCGGCTGACGAGGACGACGTCGTCGCCGGTGGCGGGTCCGCCGGGCACGACGCCGGTCGTCGCGTCCTGCCACGGCACGGGCAGCGCCGGCTCGGGGGCCGCCGCGCGTCCGGCGAGGAGCCGCCCCACGGCGCCACGGGGACGGGGCGGGGCCTCGACGGCGGCGGACAGGTCGAGGTCGTCCAGCGGTACGACGCCCGCCCCGTGCACGTCCGCGACGACGGCCCACGTCTGCCCGTCGGCGACAACGGCCCAGCCCGTCGGCCCACCCGGCACGGCGACCGGCAGCCCGACCCACGGCCCGCCCCACGCGGCGAACCCGCCGACCCGGCGCAGCACGCCCGGCCCGTCCGGCGCCTGCGGCCACCACCACCGGTCGGCGCGGTGGCGCGTCAGCACGTCCGCGACGTCGTCGGGCGCGACGCCGAGCAGCGGGCCCGCGAGCGCGGCGGGCAGGGCCGCGGCGGCGTCGAGGGCCGCGTCCCGGTACCGCACCAGGCCGGTGCGCCAGGCGGCGACGAGCAGCGCGGGCCGCACGTGCGCCGCGTCGGCGGGTGCGGGCGCGGCGGCCAGCCGGGCCGACCAGGCGTCGAGCAGGCCCGTACGGGCGACGACGTCGGCGGCGGCGACCACGGCGGGCACGACGTGCGTGGGGTGCGCGCGCACCCAGGGCGCGAGCGCGGGCAGCACCTGCACGACGGCGGTCCGCTGCGCGCGGCCGGTGTGCCAGCGTCCGCGGGCGACGAGGTCGAGGGTCGTGCGGACCACCGCGAGCACGGCGTCCGCCCCGGGTACGTCCGGTGCGGGACCGTCGGGCGTGGGCGCGGCGTCGGTCGGCGTGTCGTCGGCGGGTGCGGGGTGGGTGGCGGTGAGGGCGTCGGCGACGGGGACGACGTCGGCCAGCGCGGCGCGCACCGACGCGGGCTCGGCGCCGAGCCCCTGCGCGGCGCGCAGCCACGGGTCGACCGTCGCGGCGTGGGCCCGCAGCACCTGCCCGAGCGTGCTGCCCGGGTCGAGCACCGGCGCGCCGGGCCGTGCAGGGGCGTCGCCGCCCGGGGTCGTCACGCGCCGCTCCACCGCAACCACGACAGGTACGCGGAGTACCGCTGGTGGGCGTACTTCAGCGCGAGCGCGTCGTCGTAGACGTCGCCGTGCAGCTTGGTGGCCTGCTCCCACCGGGCCAGCAGCCCTTCGATGCGGGCGAGGCGGGTGCGGACGGTCGCCTCGTCGACGCCGTCGAGGCCCTGGCCGAGCTCGGCGAGGACGTCGCCGACGGGGTCGTCGCGGTCGAGGTCGGCGGCGTCGTGCTGGCGGCACGCGGTGTCGAACAGGTCGCGGATCCACGAGACCCGGTCGGTGCGCAGCGGCTCGCGCTCGGGGTCGTCGAACGCCGGGGCCGCGAGGTCGGGCTGGAGCTTGTCGTGCAGGACGAACGGCAGCACCGCCCGCAGGTCCGCGAGCGTGACCTCGGCGTTGCCGCGGAAGTACGCCATGGCCTTGGCGTACAGCACGAGGGACTGCAGCGCGCGCACGGACAGCCCGTTGAGGGTCTGGGCGCCGACGTCCTCGACCCGGTCGCGCCCGTCGTCGGCGAGGGCCAGCAGGTGCGGGTCCACGCCGGCCAGGCGCGCGGTGTCCTTGGTGCGGTACTCCAGCTGCCACGCCGCGCGCTCCAGCAGCTCGAGCTGGGACGCGAAGTGCTCGAGCCGCCGCCGCACCGGCGCCGGGAACGGCACCGCGAGCACCTCCCGGTGCAGGCGGTCGTGCTCGTCGGCGTCGAACACCACCCCCGGCGGCACGTTCTCCTCCGGCCGCAGCCCCCGCTCCGCGCGCGCCACGAGGTCGCCGAGGAACCGGGAGTTGAACGCCAGGGCCTTGACGACCACGTCGATGCGGTCGCGCAGCGCGTCGACGACCTGGAACGTGCCGCCGCCGGCGTCGTCGTTCGCCGTCAGGTACCACGCGGACGCCCCGGTCTCGTAGACCTGGTCGAACACCTCCACGTACCCGTCGGCGAGCACCGTCAGCAGCGCCGACTGCGTGCGCGTCGGGATGCGGTTGTACTCGTCGACGATCTTCACGCGCATGCCCAGCCACGACCGCCACGCCACGTCGATGTCCGCCAGGCTCTCGGCGTTGACCAGGTCCCGCGGCAGCGGCGTGCCGAACATGTCCTGCACCGTCAGCTGCGGGTGCCCGTGCTGCATGGCCCGCCGCACCTCCCGCACCGGGTACCCCGCGATGACGCCCATGAGGATCGCCGACGCCGTCTTGCCCCGCCCCGGCCCACCGACCAGCAGGCACCTGCCCCGCACCGCGAACGTCAGCAGCGGCAGCAGCACGAACGACGAGTACGACTGGTCCGTCGGCAGGTCGACCGCCGCCCGCGAGTCCCCGAGGTGGAACGTCGTCGCCGGCCGCGCCGGGTCCGAGAACTCCACGTCGTAGTGCGGGCTGATGATCGCGTGGTTGACCATCCAGAAGTACGCCTGCCGCAGCTTCTCGTCCAACGGCACCCCACCAGCAGCCGGCTCAGCCGCGGCCTCGTCGGCGAACAGGTGCGCCACGTCCAGCGCCAGGCCCCGCGGCACCGACCGGGCCCCCGCCCGGGTCGGCGCGGCAGACACCTGCGTGAGATCGGCATCGGGAGCGTTCACGAGCCCGATCCTCACATGCTCAACCTCCTGACCCGCGTCGGGCGCGGTCGTGAGCTGGTGCGTCCCGGATTTCGTGGAGCCGGGATACACCACTACCTCCATGGAAGCCGGGGCGGTTCAGGATGCACCTTCAATGCCCAGGGCGCGCCGCCCTGCGGGCGTCAGCCTCCACCCGGGCCCAGTGCCACCTTGAATCGACAATGAGTCGACTAAACCTTGCCGCTCCAGATCACGGAGCACATGCAGGATGTTCGGCTCCAACAGGACCTGCGATCGCGCGTAGTACTCAAAGTCAAGTTGGCGAGTGTCCAAGCGACCATCGCTCGCGGCCACAACCTCGAGAACAATCCGCTCATTGTCCTCCACGCCTGTCACCCCCCTCCGAGCACGGACGGGTGGTACAGGAGTCAGGTGCGATATTCCTTGAGAATCCGTAGTCGTTCAGCGCCTGAGTATGCAGGGCGTACTCACGCGCCTGGCCCACGGCTCGACGACGACGTCGAACTAGCCATAGAGCGTGACCGCAGAGCGCCAGTCGGCAACCCCCTCGCACGGAAGGAATGTGACCTCCTCCGGATTCGCGGACCCGAGCCTCTCCACATCCACCCACAACGATCGCTGACGGCCGTTGATCGTGACGGCGTACTCGAACTCGCCCACACCCGCCCACTCGATGTCACCGGAGAAGTGCTCCAGATCACCGGACTCACAGTCCTCGGAGCCGTCGCCGAGCGGGAGGTCGACCACCGTCCCCGTGCCGTCGGGACGCAGCACGATGCTGACGCCTGTGAGCTCGTCGCCCCACTCGCGCGGCAGCTCGACCTCCGGAGACGTCGGGGCGCACGAGGCGACGAGACATGCGACGGGCAGCGCAAGGAGCCCGAGACCGGTGCGACGCTTCACCAGCCGATCCACCTCTCCATCACGACCCGCATCAGGCCTGAGAACGTCAACGACACACCCTGCGGAACGGTGGCGGCCTCGACCACGGGGGTCGTCGTGCAGGACGGCGCAACCCTTCCACATGCGGGGCGTCGACAGACAAGGAACCGATGCACCGAGCAGGCGCGAGAGACGAGGACCCGTGGTGCACGAGCACCGGGGGCCTCAACCTCCGAAGGACCGCTCACCCAGCAGGCCGACAAGGAAGTCGTCGTGGTCGACAGCCGAGCCCGTGAAGCGAGAGCGCGGGAGCAGGACCCTCGCGATGCTGGACGAGCCGCCCCCGGCCTCCCTCCGTCCGAGGCGAACGCCCTCACGCCGACGTGATCGTCCGGGGTCCGCGTCACACGGCGACGGCGTGCCGGCACCCTCGCACGACGACCCGTCTGACGGCCGGGTGACCCCCGCGCCGCCCACCGCGTCGGACGTCAGGTACCGGCCACCCACCGCCGGGTGAACGCGCTGCGCTCGGCGACCGAGGGTGAGATGTCGTGCAGCGCCCTCGCCACGTCCGCGACGAGGGCGTCGAGCATGGTGAGCAGCTCACGCCGGTCGATCCTCTCGACGTCCGGCAACGGCTGCCATGTCACCCGTGAGCTGCAGCGGATCACCACGTCGTCGGCGTCTGCCGAGAAGAAGAACGTCGCCTCGACGCCGGGAGGGTAAAGGTCCAGCTCGACGTCCTGCCCCGACCTGATTCCGGCGACGACGTCGGGCAGCTCTTCCAGGAACGCGGACATGTCGTAGCCCACGTCGACCCGCCACGGATCGCGCCCGAACCCGACCAGCACGAACCGGCCCGCCGCCACGTCGTCGAGGAGCGCGCACGCCGCGATCACGTCTGTGAAGTAGTCCCCGTGCACCTCGAACGGGCCAGGGTGCGGCTGTACGTCGGCCGCCGCCTCGAACGCCACGCGGAACACCATCAGCGGCTACGCCCCCCTACTTCCCGGACGTCGCGTGCCGGGGAGACGGGCTTCGAGTGCCACGAGCAGGGCACGTCGCCATCGCCACGCGGTCCGGCCCGCGTCACAAGCCAGCCCGCTCCCGCACGGCGGTGATCGTGGCGACCCAGCCGGCCGCGACCTGAGCCCGATCATCGATCGCGACATCGATGCCGGCGCTGCCCCCTACGGCGAACACCTGATCGGCGACGTCCACCGTCAGGATGTGGTTGAAGCTGAAGGACCCCTCGAAAGCGAACCACGCAAACTCGGCGCCGGCGTCGAGAGCAGCCGCGAGCCAGGCTGACACGAGACCTTCCGCGTCCGATGGCACCGCGTCGAAGGCCAGGTCCCACTCATAGCACTGACGGCCGCCGAGGCGTCGATCGACATCGTCGAGGCGGTATCGCCGCACGTCCCGGGGCTGAACCTGGCCGCCGACGCGCTCGAGCGACGCGATGGAGGCGTCGGCAGGGAAGACAGCGAAGAGGATGAGCGTCACGCCCCGCCCAGACCATGACACCGCATCCGTGAACCGACTCACGGCAACGCCCCCTGAGCCATCGGCGCTGCGTCCGGGACGACTGCGGAGGGCACGCAGTCCTGGCACGGCCCCACCTTCATGACGACGTCGCCTGCCTGTCTGCCGCCGGCCTCACCGGCGAAAGCTCGCGTCACTGCCTCACCGGTCCTCCCGTCGAGGGCTCGCGTCGGCACCCGGGGCCGCTCCCTCACGCACGAGCCGGGGAACCCTCGCGAACGGGCCTGCGAAGTACCCGCTGACGGTAAACCCGTGGTGCGTGAGCGCGGCCCTGAGCTCGCGTGCCTGCACCGTCGCACGGGCGACCAGATGGATGCTGGCGGGATCCCGCCCTCGACCGTTGAGGCCGTACGACGACACGGCAACGAAGTCGTCGCTAGACCACCACTGCGACAGCTCGCCCGACGCGTCGCCGTCCAGGCTCAGGTCTCCCACGGCCTGCACCACCTCGGCGACCTCGGCACCGGTGACGATCGCGGAGTGCGACCACCCGTGGAGGGCAGCCCATGCTGCCGCTTGCTCGAGCACGAGCTCGACCGAGTCGAGCATGACGTTGAACTCGTCGCGCCACGCGGTACCGAAGCGGCCGTCCATGTCGAGCAGGAGCGTGCACTGCGCCGTCGGGTGCCGGGCCCCGCGGTACACGAGCCGCCCGTCCGACGTGCGCCACACCGGGTCGACCCCATGAAGCCCGAGCCGGATCTCACCCTCGAGCGGGCCCCCGACCACAGGGACCGTGAGACCCCCGTACGTCCGCTCGAACTCGACAACCGTCGTCAGTAGTGCGGCGAAAGCCGGGTCCATGGCCGCGACGAGGTGCGGGTCACGCCGGAGCGTCGGGAACATGAGGCCCAGATCACCCATACCGAAACTGGCACGCACAGCACCGGTCCCGTGCTCGTGGATGAACTGCCTCGCCCGCTCGGACAACCCGGTACTCACGTCGGATCTCCGCCGAGGTAGCGGACAAGCCTCACGCAGGACGGGCTCCCTGGACGGCCGTTCGGACGCCTGGGGCCAGATCCTCGGCCGTGCGCGCAACGCTCGTCCCGCCGTGGCGTCGACCCGCAGGTGCACGTCACCCAGCCGCTCCCATGACGACGAGGGCGGCAGCTGCTGCCGCAACGACGTCCGGCCACCGCGGATCCGTGATGTAGACATCGTCGGACGCGTCCTGCAGATCGTCGATCATCGGGTCGAGTGCCGCGTGGAGCGCCGTGAATGCCGGCACCTCGTGCTCGAAGAGGACCGCCCCGACGGCGGTCGACGGTTCCGGAACCACCTGACAGTCGTCGTACAGCACGTGCACGTTCAGGGTGAGGTCGTCGTAGTAGCGCACGCCCTCCTCGTAGCGCCCCCACACCACCCGCTGATGGTCGACGTCAGCGAGCGACCGAAGGGCATCGATCACATAGTCACGCATCTGGGGGAATCTCACCGACGCCTTCACACGCTGCTCCCGACTACGTTCGAGCCATGCCTGACGATGCCACCGCACATGATCCATGGAACGACGCACTGAGCCGGTACCGGGAGATTGCAGTCGATGCTGCGCGGTACAACGTCGCCCTGCTGGAGACTCTGCGGTCGGCCTGGCAGCCGCTCGTGCGACCCGACACCTCGATGTTCAGAGTCCTGTTCACGCGCTACGGCCAGACGGGCTACGAGTACCACGAGCGGATCGAAGTCGAGTACGAGTCGACCGACCGCGTCCGCATCGCCCTCGCCCGGCAGGTGCCTCGGCGAGGAGACGACCGACGCGTCGGACCGGTCATCGTGGCTGGCGACTTCGCGCGGCCCGAGAACTCGGTACCCGTCGTAGAGAGCTTCCTGATGCAGCTGGCCGGAGCCTGACGAGGGCCGCGCACGAGGCGTGGTCCCCTACTCGTACACCAGCCCTGCCTCGATCGCCATCGCCATCAGCTGCCACGTCGCCTCGACGGGCGGCTCGGCGCCCTGGTTCGCGAAGTAGCCGTCCATGTCGGCGACCCATGCCGCCACGGCCTCGAGGAAGTCCTCGACACTCGAATTCGCGGCCTCCCGCCGATGGGCACTGATCTCTTCCACCAGACCGCGAAGGTGTCGGACAAGATCATCTCGGGAATGAACACCGGAATCGTCGACCACGTACAGAAGCACCCCCTCCCACGCGATCGAGAGAACCGCATCGGACACCGCTCGAGCGCGGCGTCATCCCCTCCGCCTGAAGAAGCCCGGTCGCGCAGGCCAGCGCTTCTCGTGCTTGATAGCCATCTCCCACCCGCCCAGAATCATGTCCGTGTCGAGCCGCATCTCGACGAGTCGCGCCCGTACAGCGGAGATGAAGCTGCGAGCGGCGCGGACGAACTCCTCCTCCGAGACGAGGGAAGCGCCATGCTCCGGAGCGAGGGTCGATCCCACCAGAAGCCCGTCGTGCTCGCGCCACGCATAGAGCGCCCCGACCTCCTCGACCGACATCGAGTCGAACGCGAAATCGTCGCCTCCGGCCGCGTCCAGCCACAGGGTGAGGCATCTCGCGAGCTCAGCGATCGGGAAGAGGTCGTCCTGATAGATCACCGCCCCGTCCACGGTCAGCACGAAGTTTCCCTCGAGCGCGACGAGGTGGTCGGCGAGGGTGTCACCGCCCGCGGGCTGCAGGTCGAGCTCGGTGAACTCGATGCCCAGCCTCGTGGCTTCACCTCCGGCCGGTCCGGCCATCTGCGCTCTCCCGGAGGTCGTCCACCACACCGCACGTGAAGCCGTGCCCAATCGCCGCGTGCGGCGGTGGGGCCCTCGATCGAGGAGGGGTGGGAGTCGTTCTACCAGGTGCCCAGCACGAGGGCATGCACATTCGAGGTCCGCGCCCGCTCCCCCTGACCGCGAGGGGACCGTTCTGGGACCGCCGTCGCATCGGGAGGACCATGACGGTTGACATTGACGCTGCGTCAGCTCCTACCGTCGTCCAGGCACGCACGACACGACAGGGAGCGACGACGATGCAGGCCTCGATCCAGGAGATCGCCCGGCTCACGGGGGTCACCAGCAGGACCTTGCGCCACTACGACGCCGTCGGCCTCCTGCCGCCCACACGGACGGGCTCCAACGGGCTGCGCTGGTACGACCAGGACGCCCTGGTGCGGCTCCAGCGGATCCTGCTGCTGCGCGACCTCGGACTGGGGCTGCCCCAGATCCGCGACGTGCTCGACCGCCAGACCGACGAGACCACGGCCCTGCGCCACCACCTCGACTGGCTCGACGCCGAGCAGCAGCGCCTGGCCCGCCAGGCGGCGTCCGTCCGCGCCACCCTGACCGCACGCACGCACGGGGAGACCCTCATGACCGAGCAGATGTTCGACGGCTTCGACCACACGCAGCACAAGGACGAGGTGACGGCCCGTTGGGGCGCCGACGCCTACGCGACGTCCGACGCGTGGTGGCGCGGCATGTCCGACGCCGAGCGCACCACCTGGAAGGACGCCGCCGCGACGCTCACGCAGGACTGGATCGCCGCGGCCACCGCCGGCGCCGACCCCGCCTCGCCGCAGGCGCAGGCGTTGGCCGCGCGTCACCTCGACTGGCTGGCGTCGATCCCGGGCACGCCCCGCACGTCGGCGGGCGCCCCCGACCCGGAGTACGTCCGTGGCCTCGGGGACATGTACGTCGACGACCCGCGGTTCGCCGCCACCTACGGCGGGCCCACCAGCGCGGCGTTCGTCCGCGACGCCCTGCACCGCGCCACGGACACGACGCCCTGACAGCGGGCCGCCGTGCGTCGGGCGCGCTGGGAGTCCTGCAAGGTCCCCGCGCGCCCGACGGGTCGCGGGTCACGACACCGACGGGCGACGCACCTCAACCAGCGTTCCCAGCCAGCCGTCGCGCAGTGCCGCTGACAGAATCTGCGTGCGCGGCGACCGGGCGTCCGCCAGGATGCGGGACGCCGGAGGTCGGACGACAGGAGGTGCGCGGTGCCCGTGCCGCTGCGGCAGGTCCGCGCCGTGTTCGACGACACGACGATCACCGTCTACCAGGCGTACTCGCCGCACATCGCCGAGCCCGCGGCGGCCGCCGGGTCGTTCGCCGGCACACCGTTCAAGCTCGAGCGGATGACGTGGGTGAAGCCGTCGTTCCTGTGGATGATGTACCGGTCGGGCTGGGCGTCGAAGCCGGGCCAGGAGCGCGTGCTGGCCGTCCGCATGACGCGCACGGGCTTCGAGGAGGCGCTCGCACAGGCGTGCCTGAGCCACCCCGACCCCGCGGTCGACACCGACCACGACGCGTGGCGACGCCGCTTGGAGACCAGCCCCGTCCGGGTCCAGTGGGACCCGGAGCGCGACGTGCGGCTTCAGCCGCTGCCGTGGCGGTCGATCCAGGTCGGCCTGACCGGCCCCGCGGCCCACGACTACGTCCACCGGTGGACGGTCGGCATCACGGACATCACCGCTGACGTGCACGCGCTGCGGCAGGGCACGGGTGCCGCTCACCTTCCCGCGGAGCGCCCCTACCCGCTGCCCGCCGACGTGGCGGCCGCCGTCGGGGCGAGCCGACCGGTCGCCTGACGCAGCGCCCTGCGGGCCGTCGCTCCGCCGCTCGGCGTCAGACGGCCGACGGGCGGTAGAGGTCGACGAGGTCCGGGTCCTCGTGGAGGAGCAGGGCTTCGAACGCCTCCCAGCCGTACGTCGTCACGTACTGCTGCTCGGCGGCGGTGACGGGCACGACCCAGGCGATGACGACGGGCTGGCCGTCCTGGTGGGCGACGGCGAACCGGTCGTCGAAGAAGACGGGCAGGGTGACGTAGAGGAACGGCTTGCCGGCGGCGAGCAGCGGCTCGGCGCGGGTGGGGACGACCTGGCCGCGCAGGAAAGGCCCGTCGCGCAGCACCGCGAACCCCGCGTCGGCGAGGGCGTCGAACGCGGCGCGGTCGGCGTCGGCCAGGTCGTCGGGCAGCAGGAGCATGAGCTCCTGGCTGATGGGGTGCCCGTCGAGGGACCGCCCGCCGAGGTACCGGTTGACGCCGACGGTCACGTACGCGGCCGACTGCGGGACCGCGTGGCCGCCGTGGCGGAACACCTGGAACGCGAGGCCGCCGAACTGCGGGTCGTCGACCCGCCAGCCACCGACCATCTGACCGAGCCAGCGCTCGAGGTGCTCGACGAGCACGTGCCCACCTCCGACGTCGTGACGCGAGGTGCCGGAGAGGTCCGACCACCTGCGCCGATCACCGTAGCGGGCTCGACCCGTGCCGCGGACCCCTCGACCGGGTGGTCGGGGCCGTTCTCAGGGCTGGGCGGAGGCAGCAGGTCGGGCTGCGGGCGCCGTGCCGGGCGCGGCGGCGTCGAGCGGGAGCGACGGGGCGAGGCGGCGCAGGGCGCGGTAGGTGGGGACGAGGGCGTCGTACAGCTCGGAGAAGACGGGCAGCAGCGAGCGGTAGACCTCGGCGGCGGCGGGGCGCGGGTGCACGGTGCGGGTGATCTCGACCATGTCCTCGACGACGTCGATGCTGGGGACCAGGCCGACGGCCTCCATGCCGAGCAGGGCGGCGCCGAACCCGGAGCCCTCCTGGCCCTGCGCGAGCCGGACGTCCATGTCGAACGCGTCGGCGAGCACCTGCTGCCACAGCTCGGAGCGCATGACGCCGCCCGTGGCGCGGACCTCGGAGATGTCGAGGCCAGCGGCGCGCATGGCGCGCAGCACCGTCGCGAGCTGCAGGCAGACGCCCTCGACGGCGGCGCGCAGCAGGTGCTCGCGGCGGTGGGCGCGGGTGAGGCCGACGTAGGCGCCGCGGGGCAGGGCGCTCCAGTGCGGGGCCCGCTCGGACAGCAGGTACGGGAGCATGAGCAGCCCGCCGGAGCCGACGGGGGCGCGGGCGGCGATCTCGAGGAGCTCGGCCTCGTCACCGGTGTCGGGCGCGAGGGTGTCCTGCGCCCAGCCCAGGACGACGCCGCCGTTGTTGATGGCGCCGCCGACGACCCACCGGGTGGGGGTCAGGGCGTAGCAGAACACGCCGCCGAGAGGGTCGACGGCGGGGCGGTCGACGACGACGCGCAGGGCGCCGGACGTGCCGAGGGAGCAGGCGGCGACGCCGGGCCGGACGGCACCGACGCCGAGGTTGGCCAGGGGGCCGTCGGCGGCGCCGACGACGACGCGGGTGCCGGCGGGCAGCCCGGTCGCGGTGGCGACGTCCTCGCCGAGGGGCAGCACGTGGGTGGTGGGGACGAGCTCGGGCAGCTGCTCGGCGGTGATGCCCGCGAGCGCGAGCGCCTCGCCGTCCCACGCCAGGTCGGCCATGGAGAGCAAGCCGGTGGCCGAGGCGGTGGAGTGGTCGACGACGAGGGCGCCGCACAGCCGCCACAGCACGTAGTCCTTGATGCCGACCCAGAACCCGACGCCCTCGCAGAGCTTGGGCTCCTGCTCGTGGAACCAGACGAGCTTGGGCAGCGGGGACATGGGGTGCAGGGGGGTTCCGGTGCGCTGGTGGAGGGCGAGGCCGCCGGTGGCGGCGCGCAGGCGTTCGGCCTGGGCGGCGGCGCGGGTGTCGCCCCAGGTGACGGACGGGGTGAGGGGGTCGAGCGTCGGGGACAGGCCGAGCAGGGAGTGCATGGCGCTGCTGAACGAGAGGGCGGCGACGCGGTCCGCGCCGAGCTGGGTGACGACGTCGCGGACGCAGGTGCGGACGGCGTCGACGATGGCGTCGGGGTCCTGGACGGCGTGGCCGGCGTGGGGCTCGTCGAGGTCGATGCCGCGGGACGCGGTCGCGAGCTGGCGCCCGCGGGTGTCGAACGCGACGACCTTGGTGCTCGTGGTGCCGAGGTCGACGCCGAGGACGACGTCGGCGCGCGTGCCGGCGGTCGTGCCCGCGTTCTCGCTCGCGGTGGCGGTGCTGGTCGGGTGCGGCACGGCGGGCCTTCCGGGTCGGGCGTCGCGGGCGGGTGCGGGGCGGGTCAGACGGCGGACGCGACGCCGTAGACGACAAGCACCACGGCGAACGCGACGACGGACTGCAGGGCCTGCTGCACGGTCCACGTCTTGAGGGTCGTCTTGACGTCCATGCCCATGAGGCGGCCGACGAGCCAGAACCCGGAGTCGTTGACGTGGGAGGCGAACACGGACCCGGCGGCGGTGGCCAGGGTGATGCACGCGACCTGGAGGGCGCTGAAGTCGCCGGCGGCGACGGCGGGTGCGGCCAGCCCGGCGGCGGTGACGAGCGCGACGGTGGCCGAGCCCTGGGCGACGCGCAGCAGCAGGGCGATGAGGTAGGCGGCCACGATGACGGGCAGGCCGACGGACTCCAGGGCGGAGGCGAGGGCGTCGCCGATTCCGGAGGCGCGCAGCACGCCGCCGAACATGCCGCCCGCGCCGGTGATGAGGATGACGGAGCAGACGGGGCCGAGGGAGGAGTCGAGGACCTTCTCCAGGGCGGTCTTGTCGACGCCGCGGCGGGCGCCGAGCACGACGGAGGCGACGAGCACGGAGAGCAGCAGCGCGACGCCCGAGGAGCCGAGCACGGTCAGGGCCTGCACCCAGGCGGCCTCGGGGTCGACGACCCCGGCGGTGCCGAGGGCGTCGAGGCCGGTGTTGAGGAAGATCAGCACGAGCGGCAGCAGCAGCACGCCGACGACGGTGGCGACGCGGGGCGGGTCGGTGGGCTGGTCGTCGTCGACGTCGCCGAAGAGCGCCGGCACGGGCAGGACGATGCGCCGCCCGACGAACAGGCCCCACAGGTAGCCGGCGACGTACCAGGTAGGGACGGCGAGCAGCAGGCCGACGAGCAGGACGATGCCGAGGTTGGCACCGTAGAGCTCGGTGGCGGCGACGGGCCCGGGGTGCGGGGGCACGAAGACGTGCATGACGGAGAACGCCGCGGCGGCGGGGATGCCGTAGAGCAGCACGTTGTCGCCGCCGAGGCGCCGGGCCACGGCGAAGATGATCGGCAGCATGACGATGAGGCCGGCGTCGAAGAAGATCGGGAACCCGAGCGCCAGGGACGCCAGGCCCAGGGCCAGCACGGCGCGCTTCTCGCCGAAGACCCCGACGAGGGCGTCGGCCAGGACGCGGGCGCCGCCGGAGTGCTCGACGAGCTTGCCGAGCATGGCACCGAGGCCGATGAGCAGCGCGACGCTGGCGAGGGTGCCGCCGAACCCGTCGAGCAGCACGTCGACGAGCGACCCGGTGGGGATGCCGGTGGCGACCGCCGTGAGCAGCGAGACCACCACGAGGGTGAGGAACGCGTGCACCCGGAACCGGATGACGAGCACGAGGATCAGCGCGATCGCGCCGGCGGCGATGCCCAGGAGGGGGCCTGCGCCGAGGGTCTGCGTCCAGTCGTCCATGTCGGATCTCCGTCGATCGAGGTGGGCCGGGCGTGGGCGTCCGTCCCATCGTGGGGTCGGACGACGCCGCCCGCCCACGCTGCCATAAAGTATGACTATTGCCAACCGCGCTGGTCCCGGCCCCGTCGCAGGCCCGGTCCGTAGACTGCGGCCACCGACGGGCGGAGGACGGGCGATGGGCAAGGGGCTGCACGGCGGCGTGCTCGACCGCCTCGGCCGCCGCATCGCCGCGGGCGACCTGCCCGCCGGGACGGTGCTCACGCTCGCCGGACTCGAGGCCGAGCTGGGTGTGTCCCGCACAGTCGTGCGCGAGGCGGTGCGCGTGCTCGAGGCGGTCGGCATGGTCACCAGCCGCCAGCGCGTCGGCATCACCGTGCAGCCCGAGGACGCCTGGCACGCCCTCGACCCCCAGGTGATCCAGTGGCGCCTGGCCGGCCCGGGCCGCTACCGCCAGCTCGTCGAGCTCACCGAGCTGCGCCTGGCCGTCGAGCCCACCGCCGCCCGCCTCGCCGCCCGGTACGCCGACGCGCCCACCCGCGCCCGGCTCGTCGAGCTCGCGGACCGCCTGCACGCCCTGGGCGCCGACGAGCAGGCGGCCTCCGCCGCGTACCTCGACGCCGACGTCGCGTTCCACACCGTGCTGCTGCGCGCCGGCGGCAACCCGCTGCTCGGCATGCTCGGCGGCGCCGTCACCGAGGTGCTCGCCGGGCGGGCCGCGCTCGGGCTCATGCCCGAGGTCCCCGCCGAGCAGTCCCTCGACGGGCACCGGGCCGTGGCGCTCGCGGTCGCGCAGGGCGAGGAGGACGAGGCCGAGCGGCAGACCCGCGCGGTGGTCGAGGAGGTGTGGCGTGCCGTCGTGGCCGCCGCCCGCCGCGACGGCCGCCCGACCCGCTGACCCGGCCCCCGACCGCGGAGCCCCGCGGCCCGGCGGACGTGCCCGTGCTGCTCAGGGGGTGCGCAGCGAGTCCTGCCACTGGGCGTGCAGGGCCGCGAACCGCCCGCCGGCCGCCACCAGCTCCTCGGGGCTGCCGTCCTCCGCCACGCGCCCGTCCGCGACGACGAGCACCCGGTCGGCGTGCATGACCGTCGACAGCCGGTGCGCGATGACCACGGCCGTGCGGCCCACGAGCAGGCGCCGCAGCCCGTCCTGCACGAGCTGCTCGCCGGGCACGTCGAGCGAGCTCGTCGCCTCGTCGAGCACCAGCACCGCCGGGTCGGCGAGGAACGCCCGCGCGAACGACACGAGCTGGCGCTGCCCGGCCGAGAGCCGGACCCCGCGGGTGTCGACACCCGTGGCGTACCCGTCCGGCAGCGACATCACCAGGTCGTGCACGCCGACGGCGCGCGCGGCGGCCTCGACCTCCGCGTCGGAGGCGTCGGGGCGGCCCAGTGCGATGTTCGCGCGCACCGACCCGGAGAACAGGTACGCCTCCTGCGTCACCATGACCACGGCACGGCGCAGGTCGGTGGGGTCGACGTCGCGCAGGTCCACCCCGTCCAGGCGCACCGCACCGGCCCGGGGGTCGTAGAAGCGCGCCAGCAGCTTGGCGACCGTCGACTTGCCCGCCCCCGTCTCCCCCACCAGTGCCAGGGTCTGCCCCGCGGGCACGTGCAGGTCCAGGTGCGGCAGCACCGACGGGCCCGCGCCGTACCCGAACTCCACGTCGTCGAACCGCACGTCGCCCGCCGGGCGGACCACCCGCACGGGTCGCACCGGGTCGGGGACCGTCGGCTCCTCCGCGAGCAGCGCCGAGAGCTTCTCCAGCGCCGCCGTCGCCGACTGGAACGAGTTGTAGAACATGCCCACCTGAGCGAGCGGCGCGAAGAACCGCCGCGCGTACAGCACCGCCGCGACGAGCACCCCCACCTCCAGGCCGCCGTCGAGCACGCGCAGCCCGCCGACCAGCAGCACCGCGGCCAGCGTGACGTTGCCGATGAGCACCAGCCCGGTGTCGAAGACGCCGTTGACGCGGATCGCCTCGGCGTTCGCCGCGCGGTACTCCTCGGCGAGCCCGTCGTACACGCCCGCGACCTCGCGCTCGCGGCGGAACGCCTGCACCGCGCGCACCCCCGTCATGGTCTCGACGAACCGCACGATGACCCGCGCCGCAGCCGTGCGCGAGCGCCGGTACTGCGCCTGCGACCGCCGCTGGAACCAGCGGGTGAGCACCAGGCCGGGCACCACCGCGACGAGCAGCACCAGGCCCGAGCGCCAGTCCAGCAGCACCAGGCTGGTGGCGGTGAACACCATGGCCAGCCCGCTGGCCGCCAGGGTCGTCACGCCGCCGTCGAGGAGCTCGCGCAGGGCCTCCAGGTCGGAGGTCTGCCGCGAGATGATCCGGCCCGAGGTGTACCGCTCGTGGAACTCCAGGCTCAGGCGCTGGGTGTGCCGGAACACCCGGCCCCGCAGGTCCAGCAGCACGGCCTGGCTGACGCGGGCGGCCAGCCGCACGGTGGCGGCGGTGAGCACGCCCGCGGCCAGCGCGGCGGCCGCGTAGACGCCCGCCACCAGCAGCAGCGGACCGGGATCGCCGGCGCGCAGGGCGGGCAGGCCGCGGTCGATGCCCGCCGCCACGAGCGCGGGCCCGGCGACGAGCGCGAGCTGGGCGCCGACCACCACGAGCGCGGTGGCCCAGGCGCGCCGGGCGACGGGCCGCAGCAAGGACCCGAGCAGGGCGAGCGAGCGCGCGCGGACCTCGTGCGCGGGCAGGACCGGGCCGTCGTCGTCGGTGGCGCCCGGTGCGGGTGCGGTCGTGGCGATCATCGGCCCTCCCCCGGGCGCGCGCCGACGCGGGCGCCGTCGCCCGGCGTCCCGTCGGACGCCCGGTCCCGCACCTCGTCGGGGCGGTCGTCGTGCGCCTCCTGCTCGGCGGTGAGCACGTACCGGTAGTGCGGGTGCGTTGCCAGCAGCTCGGCATGGGGGCCGACGCCGGTGATCCGCCCGTCCTCGAGCACGGCGACCCGGTCGGCGAGCGCGACGGTCGACGTGCGGTGCGCGACGACGAGCGTGGTGGTGGTCGCCAGCGTGCGGCGCAGCCCGGCGGTGACCTCGGCCTCGGTGGCGACGTCGAGCGCGGACAACGGGTCGTCGAGCACGAGCACGCGGGGGCTGCCGGCGATGGCGCGGGCCAGGGCGACGCGCTGCCGCTGCCCGCCGGACAGGCTCAGCCCCTCCTCGCCGATGACCGTGTCGAGGCCGCGCGGCAGGGTGCGGGCGAACCCGGCGCGGGCGACGTCGACGGCGCGGTCCACGAGCGCGTCCGCCGCAGCGGGGTCGAGCGTGGCCAGGTGCTCGGCGGGCACCCCCATGAGCACGTTCTCGCGCACGGAGGCGGAGAACAGGATCGGGTCCTCGAACGCCACGGCCACGGCGGCGCGCAGGTCGGCGCGGGTCAGGTCGCGCACGTCGACGCCGTCGAGCAGGACCGCACCGCCCGTGACGTCGTACAGCCGCGGCACGAGCTGGAGCAGCGTCGTCTTGCCGCTGCCGGTGAGGCCGACGAGCGCGAGGGTCTCCCCCGGCTCCAGCACCAGGTCGACGCCGCGCAGCACCTCGCGCTGCGCGGAGCCGTGCGCGAACCGCACGTCCCGCAGCTCGACGCGCGACCCGGCGGCCGGCGCCGGGGGCAGCGCGACCGGCCGCTCGGGGTCGGCGACGGCCGGGGCGGTGTCCATGACCTCTAGGTACCGGTCGGTGCCGGCCCGCGCGTCCAGGGTCATCGCCAGGAGCTGGCCGAGCGCCTCGACCGGACGGCTCATCACCACGGCGGTGGCGAAGAACGCGACGAGGGCCCCGACGCTGACCCGGTCGTCGGACGCGAGCCACACCCCGACCGCGAGCGCCACGGCCAGCGTCGTCTCGGGGATCCAGGCGAGCGCGAACGTCATGCGCGACTGCGAGCGGGCCTTGTCGAGCTCGGTGCCGCGCAGCTCGTCGGCCTGCCGCACGAAGTCCTCGAGGGCGTCGTCGCCGCGGCCGAAGGCCTTGAGCACGCGGATGCCGTGCACGGACTCCTCGACGGACGTCGCGAGGTCGCCGGCCTGGTCGCGGGCGCGGCGGGCGACGACCTTGTAGTCGAGGCGGAACCGGAACCCCAGCGCGACCACCGGCACGGCGCCGGCGAGGTACACCAGGCCGAGCAGCGGGCTGGTGGCGATCATCAGCCCGGCGCCGACGACGACGGTGGTCGCGGCGACGACGAGCTGGATGAGCCCGAACACCATCCACCGGCGCACGAGGTGAAGGTCGCCCATGGACCGCTGCAGCAGCTGGCCCCCCGACCAGCGGTCGTGGAACGCGACGGGCAGGTCGAGCAGGTGGCGGAACAGGTCGGTGCGCATGGCCCGCTCGACGCCCGTGCCGGGGGTGGCGATCAGGGCCCGGCGGCACCAGACGAGGAAGGCCTCGAGGACGCCGAGCAGCAGCACGAGCCCGGCGGCCTGGACCACGGCGGTGCGGGTGCCGCCGGCGACGAGGTGGCCGTTGACGACCTGCCCGAGGACCTGCGGCACGGCGAGGGCGAGGAGGCTGGCGACGAGGGTGGCGACGCCGCCGGCGACGACGCGCGGCACCGCGGGGCGGGCCCAGCGCAGCAGCCGCAGCATCGCGCGGGTCGTCGAGGCGTCCGGCGACGCGGGGGCGGGTGGCACCCGGTCAGCCTAGGCAGGCCCGCCGACGCCCGCCCGGCGCGCACCTGCGGGCGGGGCCGGGCGGGCGTCGTGACGCGGTCAGACGCCGGTGCGGGCGATCGTCGTGTTGTTCGCCTGGGCCCGGGGCCGCACGACCAGCAGGTCGACGTTGACGTGGGCGGGGCGGCTCAGCGACCAGGCGATGACGTCGGCGACGTCATCGGCGACGAGCGGCTGGTAGCCCTCGTAGACCTTCGCGGCGCGCTCGGCGTCGCCGTCGAACCGCACGAGGGAGAACTCCTCGGTGGCGACGTTGCCGGGTGCGATCTCGATGACGCGGATCGGCTCGCCGACGATCTCCCAGCGCAGCGTCGTGGCGAGCATGCGCTCGGCGTGCTTGACGCCGGTGTACCCGGCGCCGCCGGGGTACGCGGCCTGGCCCGCGGTCGAGGTGACGACGAGGACGTCGCCCGCGCCGCGCTCGCGCAGCAGGGGCAGCACGCCCTTGGTCACGCGCAGCGTGCCGAGCACGTTGAGCTCGTACATGGTGCGCCAGCCGTCGAGGTCGGCGTCCTCGACGGTGTCCAGGCCGAGCGCGCCGCCGGCGTTGTTGACCACGGCGTCCAGGCCGCCGGTGTCCCGCACGTGCGCGACCAGGGCGTCGACGTCGGCGTCGGAGGTGACGTCGGCGACGAACGTGTCGGCGCCGGTCTCGGCGGCGAGGGCGGCGAGCCGGTCGGCGCGGCGGGCGGTGGCGACGACGTCCCAGCCCTCGGCGCGCAGGCGGCGCACGGTGGCGGCGCCGATGCCGGAGGACGCGCCGGTGACGAGCGCGCGGCGGGGACGGTCGGTGGTCGAGGTCATGCGGGGCTCCTTGCGGCAGGGCGGACGGTCGAGCATGGCACGCGGCGGCCGGCCCGGTCGGCCGGTCGGACCGGACGGGGGCGGGACCGGGCCGGGCGGGTGCGGGTCTGGCGGGGCGGGTCAGGCGGGGGCGACCTCGGCGAGGGCCTCGGCGAGCAGCGCCACCCCCTCCTCGGCCTGCGCGGGCGTGACGACGCACGGCGGGACCACGTGCACGCGGTTCTCGGCGAGGAACGGCAGCAGCCCGCGGCGCAGGCACGCGGCCTTGAGCGCGCCCATGACCTCGGGGCCGACGGGCGTGCGGGCGTCGCGGTCGGCGACGAGCTCGAGCGCCCAGAACACCCCGGTCCCCCGCACCTCGCCGACCAGCGGCTGGGACTCGGCGAGCGCCGTCAGGGCGGGGCCGAGCACGTCGGTGCCGATCGCGGCGGCGTTCTCGACGACGCCCTCGTCCTCCATCGCCGCGACGGACGCGACGACCGCGGCCATGGCCAGGGGGTGCCCGGAGTAGGTGAGCCCGCCGGGGAAGACGCGCTCGTCGAAGGTCGCGAGGATCTCCTCGCTGACGAGCACGCCGCCGGCGGGCACGTACCCGGAGTTCACGCCCTTGGCGAAGGTCACCAGGTCGGGCACGACGTCGTGCTGGTCGAACGCGAACCACGAGCCGGTGCGGCCGAACCCGGCCATGACCTCGTCGAGGATCAGCACGATGCCGTACCGGTCGGCGATCGCGCGCACGCCGGCCAGGTACCCGGGGGGCGGCACGAGGACGCCGGCGGTGCCGGGCACGGACTCCAGCAGGATCGCCGCGACGGAGGACGGCCCCTCGCACTGGATCACGCGCTCGAGGTGCGTGAGCGCCCGCTCGCACTCCTCCTCCGGCGTCGTCGCCCAGAACTCCGAGCGGTACAGGTACGGGCCGAACACGTGCACGTGGCCGCGCGCGTACTCGTTGGGCACGCGCCGCCAGTCGCCGGTGGCCACCACGGCCGCGCCGGTGTTGCCGTGGTACGAGCGGTAGTGGGAGACGACCTTGTCGCGCCCGGTGTGCAGGCGGGCCATGCGGATGGCGTTCTCGTTGGCGTCGGCGCCGCCGTTGGTGAAGAAGACCTTGGCGAACCGGTCGGGCGCGTGGCCGAGCACGGCGCGCGCGGCGCGGCCGCGGGCGAGGTTCGCGGTGGCCGGTGCCACGGTCGTCAGCTCGGCGGCCTGCGCACGGATCGCCTCGACGACCCGGGGGTGCTGGTGGCCGATGTTGGTGTTGACGAGCTGGCTGGAGAAGTCGAGGTACCGGCGCCCGGCGTGGTCCCACACGGTCGACCCGGACCCGCCGGCGACGACGAACGGCGCGACGGCGCCCTGCGCGGACCACGAGTGGAAGACGTGCGCACGGTCGAGCGCGACGGCCTCGTCGTCGAGCGCGGCACCGGCGGGCGCGGGTGCGTGGGTCGTGCCTGCCATCAGGGCCTCCTCGGGCGGACGCGACGCGTCCTGGTGCGGGTGGTGCAGCGGTGCGGGTGGTGCGGCGGGTGGCCGGTGCGGTGCGCGTGCTGGTGCGCACCGCACCGGCCGGGGGTCAGTTCCCGCCCTCGGCGAGCTCGACGTCCAGCGGCTCGAAGTCCTCGCCGACGACGTCCTCGCCGGCCTCCTCGAGCTCGGCGAGCGCCTGCTCGACGTACTCGGTGGTGTACGCGGACTCCGGCGGCTCGGTCGTGATGATCGTCGCGCCGGTCTCGTTGCTCGTCTCCAGGGCCAGGGCGACGGTGCGGTCCCAGACCTCCTCGTCGACCAGGCCGATGCCGCCGGTCGTGGACGGCCAGATGAGGTTGTTGACCTCGTTGGTCATCCACAGCTGGTGCGACGTGCCGAGCGTGGACCCGGCGGCGGTGACGATCTCCGCGGCCTCCTCCGGGTTGTCCCGGGCGTAGATCCAGCCGCGGATCGTGGCCTTGAGGAACTTGACGGTGGTGTCCTGGTACGCCTCGTCGGACTCCAGGCGCTCGGTGTCGGCCCAGACAGCGTCCTGGAGCATGGCGACGCCCTCGTCGTTCCAGTCGATGACGGTGAAGTCCTCGGGCTGGTAGAGCTCGCCGGTGTCGGGGTCGACCGTCTCCAGCAGCTGGGCGTACTCGTTGTAGGTCATGGCCTGCGCGGCGTCGATGTCGCCGTTGAGCAGGCCGAGCATGTCGAACGCCTGCGTCACGAGCTCGAAGTCCTCGACCCCGGCCTGGTTCAGCCCGGCGAAGAGCTCCCACTCGTTGCCGTAGCCCCAGGAGCCGACCTTCTTGCCCTCGAGGTCCGCGACGGACTCGATGCCGGAGTCCGCGAACGCGACCTGCAGGGTCGCGGACCGCTCGAAGATCTGCGCGACGTTGGTGATCGCGGCGCCCTGCTCGATGGAGCCGAGCACCTTGGGCACCCACGCGACCGCGTAGTCGACCTCGCCGGCCGCGAGCGCGTCCTGCGGGACGATGTCGCCGCCCGACGGCAGGATCTCGACCGCCAGGCCCTCCTCCTCGTAGTAGCCCTGGTCGACCGCCGCGTAGTACCCGGCGAACTGGGCCTGCGTGAGCCACTGCAGCTGCAGCGTGACGGGCGTGAGCCCGTCGGTGGACGCCCCGCCTGCGGCGCCGTCGTCCGAGCTCGAGCACGCCGTGAGCAGCAGACCTGCTGCTGCCACGGACGCGACGGCCGCCCCCCAACGCGTCGTGGTCCTCATGTCATCTCCCCTCGGTGGTCGCGTGCCCGGGCGGGCACGTGGGTGCTGCGGGTCGACCGTCCTGGCGGCGTCGGCAGGCGGGCGTGCGAGGGACGGGTGCGGCGCTCACGCGCCGGCCCGTCGGGTGACGAGGTGCTCCGCGGTGGCGGTCACCCCGTAGAACAGGAGGCCGACGACGATGCCGCCGAGCACGTAGGCCCACGCCTGGGCGTAGTTGGAGCCCGAGGCCGCCGTGGTGATGAACGACCCGATGCCGGAGCGGGGGCCGCCGAAGTACTCGGCGACGATCGCGGAGATCACCGCCAGGGACGACGCCATGCGCAGCCCGGTGAACACGAACGGCACCGCCGTGGGGATGGTGACCGTGCGCGCGACCTGCACCGACGACGCGGCCAGCGCCCGCATGAGGTCGCGGTGCACGGGGCGGACCTGCCGCAGCCCGCGCAGCGCGTTGACGTAGACGGGCACGAACACCGCGAGCGCGGCGACGATGACGCGGGCCTGCTCCGAGCTGGCGCCGTACATCGAGTACAGCACGGGTGCGAGGGCGACGACGGGGACGACGGCCAGGGCCGCGACGACGGGCTCGGCGAGCACGTCGACGACCCGGACCATGGCGGCGACGACCGCGAGGAGCACGCCGAGGGCGGCGCCGACGAGCAGGCCGAGCAGGGCGTTGCGGCCCGTGACCAGGGCGGCGGACGTGATGGGTCCGGCGTAGGTGGTGGCCTGGTCGGCGATGGCGGCCGGGCCGGGCAGCACGAACGGCGGCAGCTGCGCGAGCACGACGAGCGCCTGCCAGGCGGCGAGCATCGCGGCGAGCAGGAGCACGGGCGGCAGCACCTGGCGCAGCACGCCCCAGGTGGCGTCCAGGCCGCGGGTCATCGCACGTCCACGCCGCGGGCGGCGGGCTGGGCGGCGGGCGCCGCACCCGGCTGGCCGGCGTGCAGGGCGTCGCGGACGCGGGCGACCGCGGCGAAGAACGCGGCGTCGTTGCGCAGGTCGTCGCCGGTGTCGTCGTGCGGGCCCGTCCCGCCGAGCGCGGCGGCGTGCCGGTCGAGGCCGACGTCGACGATCTCGCGGATCTGCCCGGGGCGCGGCGACATGACCACGACGCGGTCGGACAGGAACACGGCCTCGGGGATGGAGTGGGTGACGAACACGACGGCCGCCCGGGTCTCGGCGCAGATCCGCAGGAGCTGGGCCTGCAGGTGCTCGCGGGTCATCTCGTCGAGGGCCCCGAAGGGCTCGTCCATGAGCAGCAGCGACGGCTCGTCGGCCAGGGCGCGGGCGATCGCGACGCGCTGCTGCATGCCGCCGGACAGCTGGTCGGGGTGGTGGTCGGCGAAGTCGGTGAGCCCGACGAGGGCGAGGAGCTCCTCGGCGCGGGCGCGGCGGCCGGCGCGGCCGGTGCCGGCCAGCTGCAGGGGCAGCTCGACGTTGGCCCGCACGGTCCGCCAGGGCAGCAGCCCGGCCTGCTGGAACGCGATGCCGTAGTCGCGGGCGAGGCGGGCCTCGCGGGCGCTGCGGCCGAAGACCTCGACCGTGCCGGAGGTGGGAGTGTCGAGGTCCGCGACGAGGCGCAGCAGGGTGGACTTGCCGCAGCCGGAGGGGCCGATGAGGGAGACGAACTCCCCCGCACCGACCGTCAGGTCGACGTCCTGCAGGGCCACGACCTGGCGGTCGCCGCGGCCGAAGGTGCGGGTGACGTGCTCGGCGCGCACGGCGACGGCCGCCGTGGTCGTGGTGGTGCGCGTGGTGTGCGTGGTGGTCGTGGTGCCGGGGTGGGGGCCGGTGTCAGGGCCGGTCGGGTCGGGCTGCTGCGTCGCGCTCACTGCGCCACCTCCACACGTCGGTACCGTCGAAGACCGTGGCCCAGCAGGGCCACGAGGCCGGCCGCGAGCAGGCCGAGCGCGACGGCGCCGAAGATCGGCGCCCACGGCTTGGGCGGGTCGCTGGCGGCGAAGTTGGCGAACTCGAGGATCATCCGGCCCAGGCCGCCGGGCATGCCCGTGGCGACCTCGGCGACGATCGTGCCGACCACCGCGTTCGCGGCGGCCAGGCGCAGCGCGGGCAGCAGGTGCGGCACCGACGCCGGCAGGCGCAGCCGCACGAGGGTCGTGCCCCAGCCCACGCCGTAGGCGCGCAGCAGCTCGACGTGGATCGTGTCGGGCGACTGCAGGCCGCGCAGCATCCCGACGGCCACGGGGAAGAACGCCAGGTAGCTGGCGATCACCGCGACCGACATCCACGGCTGCCACTCGAACGTCCCGAGCTCGAGCTGCGCGCCCCACGAGCGGACCAGGGGTGCCAGGGCGATGAGCGGGACGGTCTGGGAGAGGATCACCAGCGGCAGCACGGCCCGCTCGACGACCCCGAACCGCTGCATGACGACCGCGAGCAGCGCACCGACCAGCACGCCGATCCCCCACCCGGCGGCCGCGACGCCGAGCGACAGCCCGCCGGCGCGGAGCACGGCCAGCCACAGCGGCTCGGCGCCCGTCGCCCCCGAGACGGGCTCGGCGAGCCGGGCGACCATCTCCCACGTGTGCGGCATCGCCAGGTCCGTGGTGCGGGGCAGGAGGCGGGTCTCGCCGACCGACCAGCCGTCGTCGGGGCCGAGGAGCTTGTACGCCTCCCACAGCAGCGCGACGGCCAGGACGGACGCCACGGCCACCAGCGGGCGGACCCGCAGCAGGCGCGCGAGCACCGACGGACCCGCCCGGCCGGGCGCCGGGGCGACGGGGAGGGGCGCCCCGGTGGTGCCGGCCGGGACGGTGGTCGTGGCGTCCGTCGTGCTCATGCGGTGGCCACGACCTGCTCGGCCAGCGCGGGGATGATGCGCTCGCCGTACATGCGCATCGTCTCCTCCTTGTTGTCGTGCTGGAGGTAGAGGGCGAACTGGTCGCAGCCCAGCGCCTGCAGCTCGCGCAGCCGCTCGACGTGCTCGTGCGGGGAACCCAGCAGGCAGAACCGCTCGACGATCTCGTCGGGCACGAACCGCGTGTGGGAGTTCCCCGCCCGGCCGTGCTCGTTGTAGTCGTAGCCCTCGCGCTCCTTGATGTAGTCGGTCAGCGCCTTCGGGATCGCGGAGTCCGTGCCGTACCTCTTCACGATGTCGGCGACGTGGTTGCCGACCATCCCGCCGAACCAGCGGCACTGCTCGCGCATGTGCGCCCGCTCCGAGGGCGACGCCCCGTCGCCGACGTACCCGGGGGCGGCGACGCAGATCTTCACCGCGTCCGGGTCGCGCCCGGCGGCCTCGGCCGAGTCGCGCACGGCCTTGACCATCCACGCCGTGATGTCGGGGTCCGCGAGCTGCAGGATGAAGCCGTCGCCGACCTCGCCCGTCAGCTTCAGGGCCAGCGGCCCGTACGCGGCGACCCACACGTCCAGCTCCGAGCCCTTGGCCCAGGGGAACCGCACGGTGCGGTCCCCGACCTGCGCCGGGCGGTCGTTGGCGAGCTCGCGGATCACCTCGATCGAGTCGCGCAGCGTCGCCAGGTTCGACGGCCGCCCGTTGAGGGTGCGCACCGCGGAGTCCCCGCGGCCGATGCCGCAGATCGTCCGGTTGCCGTACATCTCGTTGAGCGTCGCGAACAACGAGGCCAGCACGGTCCAGTCCCGCGTCGCGGGGTTGGTGACCATCGGGCCCACGACGACCTTGCGGGTCGCGGCGAGGATCGCGGAGTAGATGACGAACGGCTCCTGCCACAGCAGGTGCGAGTCGAACGTCCACACGTGGCTGAAGCCGTGGGTCTCCGCCTGGCGGGCCAGCTCCACCGTCCGCGACGCGGGCGGGTGGGTCTGCAGGACGACACCGAAGTCCATGGGGGTCTCCTCTCAGACCAGGTACTGCGACAGGCCGCGCTTGACGTACCGCCCGTGCCCGGGGCGGCCGTGGTAGCCGGCGTCGTCGACGAGGACCTCGCCGCGGGACATGACGACGTCGACGTGACCGTCGACCTCGAAGCCCTCCCACGCGGAGTGGTCCATGTTCATGTGGTGCGTCTTGCCGACGCCGATGGACGTGTGGCCGGCCGGGTCGTAGACCACGACGTCGGCGTCCGCACCGGGGGCGATGACGCCCTTGGTGCCGTACAGCCCGAACATGCGCGCCGGCGTGGTCGACGTGAGCTCGACCCACCGCTCCAGCGTGATCTCGCCGGTGACGACGCCCTGGTACATCAGGTCCATGCGGTGCTCGACCGACCCGATGCCGTTGGGGATCGCCCGGAAGTCCCCGACGCCCAGCTCCTTCTGCCCCTTGAAGCAGAACGGGCAGTGGTCGGTGGAGACCATCTGGATGTCGTTGGTCCGCAGCGCCTGCCACATGTGGTCCTGGTGCCCCTCGGCCCGGGCCCGCAGCGGCGTCGAGCACACCCACTTCGACCCCTCGAACCCGGGGGCGCCGAGCTGCTCCTCCAGCGAGAGGTACAGGTACTGCGGGCACGTCTCGCCGAAGACGTTCTTGCCGTTGTCGCGGGCCCACGCGAGCTGGGCGACGGCCTGCTTGGCGGACACGTGCACCACGTACAGGGGCGCGTTCGTGACGTCGGCCAGCATGATCGCCCGGTGCGTGGCCTCCTCCTCCAGCTGCCAGGCGCGGGCCACGCCGTGGAAGTACGGGTCGGTCTTGCCCTGTGCGACGAGCTGCGCGGCCAGGACGTCGATCGCGGGCCCGTTCTCGGCGTGCATCATCGTCAGCAGGCCCAGCTCGGCGGCCTTCTGCATGGCCCGCAGGATCTGGGCGTCGTCGGCGTAGAACACCCCCGGGTACGCCATGAACAGCTTGTAGCTGGTGACGCCCTCGTCGACGAGGGACTCCATGGCCTTCAGGGAGTCCTCGTCGACGCCGCCGACGATCTGGTGGAACCCGTAGTCGACGGCACAGTTCCCGGCCGCCTTCTCGTGCCACGCGGCCAGACCGTCCTCGACGCGCTCGCCGGCGCGCTGCACGGCGAAGTCGATGATCGTCGTGGTGCCGCCCCACGCCGCGGCGCGGGTGCCGGTCTCGAAGGTGTCCGAGGCCGCGGTGCCGCCGAACGGCAGCTCCATGTGCGTGTGGGCGTCGATCCCGCCGGGCACGACGTACTTGCCCGTGGCGTCGAGGACCTGGTCGACCGACGCCGCGAGGTCGTGCCCGAGCAGCGTCGATCCGGGGGCCAGGACCGCGGCGATCGTCCCGCCGTCGACGAGCACGTCGGCGGCGGTGCGGCCGGTCGCCGAGACGACCGTGCCGCCGCGGATGAGGGTGGTGGCCATGGGTGTCCTTCCGTGCGACGAGGGGTCAGGGGGCGACGATCGGGCCGTACGCGTCGGGCCGGCGGTCGCGGAAGAACTGCCAGCGCTCGCGGACCTCGCGGATCTGGTCGAGGTCGAGGTCGCGGATCAGCAGCTGGTTCTCGCTGGTCGAGCCGACCTCGCCGACGTAGTTGCCGTCGGGGCCCACGGCGTAGGACGAGCCGTAGAAGTTGACCGCCTCGTCGCCGTACTCGTTGTCCTCGAGCCCGACGCGGTTGTTGGCGATGACGAACATGCCGTTGGCGACGGCGGCGGCGGGCTGCTCGATCTCCCAGAGCTTGTTGGAGATGCCGGGCGCGGTGGCGTTCGGGTTGAACACGATCTCGGCGCCGTTGAGGGCCAGGACCCGCCACCCCTCGGGGAAGTGCCGGTCGTAGCAGATGTTCACGCCGATCTTGCCCGCGGCGGTGTCGAACACCGGGTACCCGAGGTTGCCGGGCCGGAAGTAGAACTTCTCCCAGAACTTGGGCAGGTGCGGGATGTGGTGCTTGCGGTAGCTGCCGAGCACGGTGCCGTCGGCGTCGATGACCACCGCGGTGTTGTAGAGGACGCCGGGCTGGTCCTCCTCGTAGATGGGCAGGACGATGACGATGCCGAGCTCGGCGGCCAGCGCGGCGAACCGCTGCGTGGTGGGGCCGGGCACGGGCTCGGCGTAGTCGTAGTACTTGGTGTCCTGCGTGATGCCGAAGTAGGGGCCGTAGAAGAGCTCCTGGAACCCGATGACCTTGGCGCCGGCGGCGGCGGCCTCGCGCGTCCAGTCCTCGTGGAGCGCGATCATCGACTCCTTGTCGCCGGTCCAGGTGGCCTGGGTGAATGCGACGCGTACGACGGTCATGGGTCCTCCGGGCTCTCGTGCGGGGTGCGTGGGCGCGGTGCGGTCCGGGCGCCCGTCGGGGCGACGCGGTGCCGTGGCGCCGAGGAATGTGACTGTCCGGCTTGGACATTTCTGCGGCGTAACCCGGCGTTTGCGTCGCGGGAACTTCCGGGGCCGGTGTGTGAACTCTTGGACCGACGTCCGGGACGAGCGGGACGCCGGGACCCGGACGGGCGTCCACCACCGGTGCACGGCCCACGCACACGCGCCCGTAACACGGGCAGGGCAGCATGCGCCCATGCAGCCCCTGGAGCTGGCCGCGCTGGTGACGGACCGGTCGCCGCGCGGGATCGCGGGGACCATCGCCCGCATGGTGCACACGGGCGACCTGCTGCCCGGCGACCGCCTGCCCACCGTGCGGGCCCTGGCCACCGCGCTCGGGGTCAGCCCGGCCACGGTCGGCTCGGCGTGGCAGACGCTGGCCACGGCCGGCCTGGTGATCTCGCGCGGGCGGGCGGGCACCTCGGTGCTGCCCGGGCCCGCCGGGCGCCTGCCCCCGCGCTACCGCGACCTGGCCGACGTCCCGCCGGCCCGGATCGACCTGGCCGCCGGCACCCCCGACCCGGACCTGCTGCCCGACCTGGGCCCGGCGCTGGGCCGCGTCGCGGCGCGCGTGCGCGTGGCCCGGACCGCCGGGTACCTGGAGGACCCGGTCGTGCCCGAGCTGGAGCGGCTGCTGCGCACGTCGTGGCCGTTCCGCCCGCAGCGCCTGACCGTGGTCGACGGCGCCGTCGACGCCCTGTCGCGCGTGCTGGAGCAGATCACGGGCTTCGGCGACCGCGTGGCCGTCGAGGACCCCGGGTTCCCGCCGGTGCTGGACCTGCTCGACCACCTGGGCCTCGAGCGCGTCGCGGTCCCCCTGGACCGGCACGGGCTGCGCCCGGACGCGCTGGCCGACGCGCTCGCCGCGGGGGTCCGGGCGGTCGTGCTGCAGCCGCGCGCGCACAACCCGACGGGTGTGAGCCTGACGCCGACCCGCGCCCGGGAGCTCGCGGCCGTGCTGCGCGCGGGCGACGGGCACGCGTGGGTCGTCGAGGACGACCACTCCGGGGAGATCGCGTCCTCGCGCGACGTGAGCCTGGGCACCCTGGTGCCGGACCGGGTGGTGCACGTGCGCTCCTACTCCAAGTCCCACGGTCCGGACCTGCGGATCGCGGCGGTCGGCGGGCCGGCCACCGTGCTCGACGCGCTCGTGGCCCGGCGCATGATGGGCCCGGGGTGGACGTCGCGCCTGCTGCAGCACGTGCTGGCCGACCTGCTGACCGACGCGCAGGCCGTGGACGCGGTGCAGCACGCGCGGCGCGTGTACTACGGGCGGCAGCGGGCCCTGTGCGCGGCGCTCGCCGAGCACGGCGTGCACGTGCCGCCGGGCGACGGGATCAACCTGTGGCTGCCCGTGCACGACGAGCGCACGGCCCTGGTGCGCCTGGAGGCGGCGGGCGTGCGGGTGGCGCGCGGGCGGCCGTTCTTCTCCGTCCCGCCCCACCCGCACGGGTGGGTGCGCGTGACGGTGGGGCTGCTGCAGACTGCGGACGTCGCGCACGTGGCCCGGGCGCTGGCGCTGGCCGCCGCCCCCTGACGGGCGGTCGTTCGCCGAGGGCGGACGGTCCGGGACCTCCGTCCCGTGGACCCGGGATACCCCCCGGGGTATAGTCGGTGCATCGACCACCCGCCCCGGAGGCCCCGCATGCAGCTCGACCCGACCGAGATCGCCCCCGCCGTCACCCGCCTGCGCCGCGCGCAGGGCCAGCTCGCCGGCGTCCTGCGGATGCTCGACGAGGGCGCCGACTGCAAGTCCGTGGTGACCCAGCTCGCGGCCGTGTCCAAGGCGCTCGACCGGGCCGGCTTCGCGATCATCTCGACCGGCATGGCCCAGTGCCTGCGCGACCCCGACGGCGAGGGCACGCTCGACCGCGACGAGATGGAGAAGCTCTTCCTCTCGCTCGCCTGAGCCCACCCGGCCCGCGTCCCCCCGCCGGGCCCGCCGCAGGACCGGCACCGCCCGCCCGCACGCCCACCCACGGGCACAGGGCAGCGGCGGCGGTGCCCCCTGCCCACCGCACCACCCGCAGCCCGGGCGCCCCGGGCCCCACCCCAGGGAGCACCCGTGAAGATCGTCATCGTCGGAGGCGTCGCCGCCGGCATGTCCGCCGCCGCCCGCGCCCGCCGCCTCGCCGAGGACGCCCAGATCGTCGTCCTCGAGCGCGGCCCGCACGTCTCGTTCGCCGCCTGCGGCCTGCCGTACCACCTGTCCGGCGAGATCGCCGACGCCGACGACCTGCTGCTGCACACCCCCGCGTCGCTGCAGGCCGCGCTCGGCCTGGACGTGCGCACGCACAGCGAGGCCGTCGCGATCGACCGCACCGCCCGCACCGTGCGCGTCGCCGGCCCGCAGGGCGAGTACGACGAGCCGTACGACGCGCTGCTGCTGGCCCCCGGCGCCGTGGCCGTCGCCCCGCCGCTGCCGGGCCTCGACCTGCCCGCCGTGCGCACGCTGCGCACCGTCGCCGACGCCGTCGCCCTGCGCGAGCGCGTCGACGCCGGTGCCCGCCGCGCCGTCGTCCTCGGCGCCGGGTTCATCGGCCTGGAGGCCGTCGAGGCGCTGCGGCACCGCGGCGTCGACGTCGACCTCGTCGAGCGCGCCCCGCAGGTGCTGCCGCCGCTGGACCCCGAGCTCGCCGCCCTCGTCGCCGGCGAGCTGGCCGACCACGGCGTGCGCGTGCGCGCCGGGGTCTCCGCCACCGGCGTCGAGGAGGCGCCCGACGGCGGCGTGGTCGTCGTGCTCGACGACGGCACCCGCCTGCCCGCCGACCTCGTCGTGCTGTCCGTCGGCGTGCGCCCCGACTCCGCGCTGGCCGCCTCCGCCGGGCTCGACGTCGACGCGCGCGGTGCGATCGTCGTCGACGCCGCCCAGCGCACGTCCGACCCGCACGTGTGGGCCGCGGGCGACGCCACCGCCGTGGTGCACGCCGTCACCGGCGCCCGCGGTCCCGTGCCGCTCGCCGGGCCCGCCAACCGCGCCGGGCGCACCGCCGCGGACTCCATGCTCGGCGCCGAGGTCGCCTCCCCGCCCGTGCTCGGCACCGCCGTCGTGCGCGTCATGGGCCTGACCGCCGCCGTCACCGGCGCCAACGCCGCCATGCTCGCCGACGTCGAGCACCACACGCTGCACCTGCACGGCGGGCACCACGCCGGGTTCTACCCCGGGGCGCAGGCCGTGCACCTCGTCGTGCACGTGGGCACCGACGGGCGCCTGCTCGGCGCGCAGGCCGTCGGCCGCGAGGGCGTCGACAAGCGCATCGACGTCATCGCCACGGCCATCCGCGCCGGGCTGCGCGCCACCGACCTGGCCGACCTCGAGCTCGCGTACGCCCCGCCGTACGGCGCCGCCAAGGACCCGGTGAACATGGCCGGGTTCGTCGCGCAGAACGTCCTCGACGGCACCCTCGCGCTCTGGCACGCCCGCGACCTCGACGCCGTGCGGGCGTCCGCGCTCGTGCTCGACGTGCGCGGCGACGCCGAGTGGGCGTCGGGCCACCTGCCCGAGGCCCTCCACGTGCCGCACACCCAGCTGCGCGACCGGCTCGACGAGGTCGTCGCCGCGGCCGCCGGGCGGCCCGTGCGCGTGCACTGCGCCAGCGGGGTGCGCTCCTACCTCGCGCACCGGGTGCTCGTCGCGGCGGGGCTGGACTCCGCGTCGCTGTCGGGCGGCATGCAGACCCTGCGCGCCGTGCACCCCGACCTCGAGCTGGTCACCGAGGCGCAGCGGGTGCCGCAGCCGGTCTGAGCCGACGGCTTGCCCCCGGCGGGGTCCCGGAGCGTAGGGTGACGCCCCGGAACCCCGCCGGGCGAGTGGTGGGGTCGCACCGCCCCCGGCTGGGACGGTCCTCCGCGGCGTGACGTGCGCCGACCCCTCCACGAGCGCCCGACGACGTGCGCGCACGGCACCGACCCGGAGCACCCATGCCCTCCCTCACGTCCGCACCCCTGCGCACCGCACGCCGCACGACCGCCGCCCTCACGCTCGTGCTCGCGCTCGGCGCGTGCAGCACGGCCGGCACCGCCGCGCCCGTCACCGGCGCCACGGGTGCCGCGCCCGACCCCGCGTACCCCGTCACGCTCGACAACTGCGGCACCGAGGTCACCCTCGACGCCCCGCCCGAGCGCGTGGTCACCATCAAGTCCTCCACCACCGAGCTCGTCGCCGCGCTCGGCGCCGCCGACCGCCTCGTCGGCACCGCGTTCAGCGACGGCCCCGCCCCCGACGACCTCGCCGCCGCGCTGGCCGACGTCCCCGAGCTGTCCGAGCAGGTGCCCGGGCAGGAGGCGCTGCTCGAGGCCGCGCCCGACCTCGTGCTCGGCGGGTGGGAGTCGAACTTCTCCGCCGACGGCGCCGGCGAGCGCGACGCGCTTGCCGCGCTGGGCATCGCGACGTACGTGGCGCCGTCCGCGTGCAAGGAGGCCGGGTACCAGCCCGACCCGCTGACGTTCGACCTGGTGATGGCGCAGATCCGCGAGGCCGGCGCGCTCCTGGGTGTGCCCGACGCCGCCGAGCAGGTCGTCGCCGAGCAGCAGGCGGTGCTCGACGCGGTCGAGCCCGTCGACGGGGTCACGGCCCTGTGGTGGTCGTCCGGCGAGGACTCCCCCTACGTCGGCGCCGGCATCGGCGCACCGCAGATGATCCTGGGCGCCGCCGGGCTCGACAACGTGTTCGCCGACGTGCACGACACGTGGACCTCGGTCGGGTGGGAGCAGGTCGTGGACGCCGACCCGGATGTCCTCGTGCTCGTCGACGCCGCGTGGAACACCGCGGCCGACAAGAAGGCCGCGCTGGCCGCGAACCCCGCGACCGCGCAGCTCGAGGCCGTCCGCGAGGAGCGGTACGTGGTCGTCCCGTTCGCCGCGACCGAGGCGGGCGTGCGGAACGCCGACACCGTCGCCGACGTCGTCGACCAGGTCACCGCGCTCGGCCTCGACGGCTGAGCGGACCGGTGACGGGCAGGGCGACGGTGGGCGGCACCGCGGTGGGTCCGGTGACGGGGACGCGTGACGTCTCCGGGCGTGCCCCGCGGCGCCCGCCGCTGGTCGTCCTGCTCGGCGTCGGCGGGGTGCTGCTCGTCGCGAGCGTGCTGGTCACCGTGACGATCGGGCCAGCCGACCTGGCCGTCGGCGAGGTCGCCCGGTCCGTGGCCGGGCACCTCGGCCTCGACGTGGCGCCCGTGCCCGTGCTGCACGACGCGATCGTGTGGCAGCTGCGCCTGCCGCGGGTGCTGACGGCCGCCGCGGTGGGCGCCGGGCTCGCGGTGGCCGGGGCGGTCATGCAGTCGCTGACCCGCAACCCGCTGGCCGACCCGTACCTGCTCGGGCTCTCGTCCGGGGCCTCGCTGGGCGCGGTCGCGGTGCTGCTGCTCGGGGTCGGGGTCCTGCTTCCCGTCGCCGCGTTCGTCGGGGCGCTCGCCGCGCTCGTCGCGACCCTGGCACTGGCCCGCACGGGCGGCACCCTGACGCCGTCGCGGGCGGTGCTCGCCGGGCTCGCGGTGTCCCAGCTCGCGGCCGCGGCCACGTCGTTCGTCATCTTCTGGACCGCGACCGGCGACGCGTACCGCGAGATCCTGTCCTGGCTGATGGGCTCCCTCGCCGGGGCGACGTGGTCGTCCGTGGCGATCTCCGGCGGTGCGCTCGCCCTGGTCGGGGCCGTGCTGGGCGTCGCCGCGACCCGGCTGGACGCGTTCGCGTTCGGGGACACCGCCGCCGCGGCCCTCGGCGTCGACGTCGACCGCACGCGCTGGACGCTCATGACCCTCGTCGCGCTGCTCACCGGGGCGATGGTCGCGGTGTCCGGCGCCATCGGCTTCGTCGGGCTGGTGCTGCCGCACGCCGTCTCCGTGGTCACCGGCCCCGGGCACCGTCGGCTGCTGCCCGTCGCCGCCGTCACCGGGGCGGTCTTCCTCGTCTGGGCCGACACGCTGGCGCGCACCGTGTTCGACCCGCGCGAGCTGCCCGTGGGCATCGTCACCGCGCTCGTCGGGGTGCCCGTGTTCGCGGTGCTGCTGCGCCGGGGACGGGGGACGGCGTGGAGCTGAGGATCGCGGGGGCCGGTGTGCGCCTGGGCGGCCGGTGGGTCGTCGACGGGATCGACGCGACCCCGCCGCCGGGCGCGATCACGGGCGTGCTGGGCCCCAACGGCGCCGGCAAGTCCACCCTCCTGCGCCTCGTGGCCGGGCTGCTGCCGCCCGGTGCGGGCGCCGTGCTCGTCTCCGACCCGGACGCGCCCGCCCCGGCCGCGGGTGCCCCGACGACGCCCGTGCACCTGCTCCCCCGGCGCCGCCGCGCGCAGCACGTGGCCCTCCTCGAGCAGGAGTCCGCCGCCGCCGTGCCGCTGGGGGTGCGCGAGGTCGTCGCCCTCGGCCGCACGCCCTACCGGTCGCTGTGGGGCACGGACCCCGACGCCGGCGCCGTCGACCGCGCCCTGTCCGCCGCCCGCGCCGACCACCTGGCCGACCGGGCGTGGTCCACGCTGTCCGGCGGCGAGCGCCAGCGCGTCCACGTCGCCCGCGCGCTCGCGCAGGAGCCGTCGCTGCTGCTGCTCGACGAGCCGACGAACCACCTCGACGTGAGCGCCCAGCTCGCGCTGCTGCAGCTCGTGCACGACCTCGGTGTGACGACCGTCGCGGCGCTGCACGACCTCAACCTGGCCGCGGCCCACTGCGCGCACGTCCTCGTGCTCGACCGGGGCCGACTGGCCGCCGCGGGTCCGCCGGAGCAGGTGCTGACGCCGGCGCTGCTGCGCACCGTCTACGGGGTCGAGGCCGACGTGCTCACGCACCCGCGGACGGGCCGGCCGGTGATCGCGCTCAGCGGCCTGGCACCCGACGGACCTGACCGCCCCGACGGCCCGCCCCCGGACCCCGACGACGGCGCGACCGTCGGCACCCGCACCCCCGGCACCGGCCGGGACGAGGAGGACGCATGAGGATCACCGTCATCAGCGGGGGCGTCGGCGGCGCCCGCTTCACGCGCGGCCTGCTGGCCCTGCTCGCCGACCGCCTCCCCGACGGGCACGGCGGCACCACCGCGCAGGTCACGGTCGTGGCCAACACCGGCGACGACATGTGGCTGCACGGGGTGCGCGTGTGCCCCGACCTCGACACCCTCATGTACACGCTCGGCGGCGCCGTGCACGAGGGCCAGGGCTGGGGGCGGCGCGAGGAGTCCACGACCGTCGCGACCGACCTCGCCGCGTACGGCCTCGGGTGGGAGTGGTTCACGCTCGGCGACCTCGACCTGGCCACGCACCTGGCCCGCACCGAGCTGCTGCGCCGGGGGCTGCCCCTGCACCGGGTCGTCGAGCACCTGGCCGCCCGGTGGCGACCCGGCGTGCGGCTGCTGCCGATGAGCGACCAGGAGGTCGAGACCCACGTCGTCACCGACGACGGGACGATCCACTTCGAGGAGTGGTGGGTGCGCCACCGGGCAGCGGTGCCTGCCCGGGGGTTCGTGCAGGTCGGCGTCGAGGACGCCCGCCCCGCGCCAGGGGTGCTCGAGGCCCTCGCGGACGCCGACGTGGTGGTGGTGCCGCCGTCGAACCCGGTGGTCTCCGTCGGCACGGTGCTCGGCGTCCCCGGGGTCCGCGACGCGCTGCGGTCCACCGCCGCACCCGTCGTCGGGGTGAGCCCGGTGGTCGGCGGCGCGCCCGTGCGCGGCATGGCCGACGCGTGCCTGACCGCGATCGGCGTGGCCACGGACGCCGCCGCGGTCGCCCGGCACCACGGCCTGCGCGCGACGGGCGGCGTGCTGGACGCGTGGCTCGTCGACGAGGCCGACGCCGACGCCGTCGGGCCGCTGCGCGCCGAGGGGTGGCGGGTGCAGGCCGCGCCGACGCTCATGACGGACGTCCCCGCCACGGCGGCGCTCGCCGCCCGTACCCTGGCCCTCGTGGACCGGATGCCGTGAGCGCGACCTGGTGGGTCGTCGTGCCCGTGAAGGACGCCCGCCGCGGCAAGTCCCGCCTGGCCGGCGTCCTCGACGACGACTCCCGCGCCCGGCTGGTGCGGGCGATGGCGCTCGACACGCTCGCCGCCGCCCGGTCCGCCGCGCGGGTCCTCGGCGTCGTCCTCGTGACGCCCGACCCGGTGCTGGCCGCGGCCGCGCAGGCGGTCGGCGTCCACGTCGTCCCCGAGCCGGACCCGGTGCCCGGCGCCCCGGCGGGGCTCGACGCCGCCGTGCTGGCCGGCGCCGCGCACGTGCACGCCACCAGCCCGCGCGCGCACGTCGCGGCGCTGCTGGGTGACCTGCCGCGGCTCGACCCGCGCGACCTGGACGACGCGCTCGCGCTCGCCGGCCGGTCGACGCGCGCGCACGTCGCCGACGCGGAGGGCACCGGCACCACGCTGCTCACGGCCCGCTCGGGCACACCGCTGCGGCCCGCGTTCGGCACCGGGTCCTCGGCGCGGCACGCCGCCGCCGGGCACGTGCTGCTCGACGTGCCGCTCGGCTCGACCCTGCGGCACGACGTCGACCTGCCCGCGGACCTCGACACGCTGGCCGACCCGAGCACCTGACCGCGGGCAGGCGCTCACCGGCCGTCCGGCTCGCACGGCGTGCATCCCCGTGCTCCCGGGGGGGGTGCGATCACCCGCCGACGCCGGACGCCGCGGCCCGGACCTGCTCCAGGTGCCGCACGAGCGCCCGGGTGCGCGCCACCGGTGCGGGCAGGAACGAGCCGCCGACCCGGCGCGCCGGCACCAGGACCACCGCGTACCCCGCCGGCAGCACGAGCAGGACCGCGGGTCGGGCGCCGTTGCCGGCGATCACGCCGGAGCCCTCGAGTACGCGAGGGACGTCGGCCCAGGGCGCCGACCAGAGGACCGCGGGCGACCCGGCGCCCGCCCACAGCTCGACGCCGGTGGGTGCGACGACGAGCGTGAGGGCTGTGCCCTGCGCAGGTCGGAGCGGGGGTGCGGGGACACCCAGCTCGACGAGCACGTCACGCAGCCCGGCCGCTCCCCAGACCTCGACGACCTCCGCCCCCGGGCGCACGGCGCGCACCGCGCGGTGCCGCGCGCGGGTGCTCGCCGCCATGCGCACCATGACGACGGCGACGAGGACGCCGATCACGGCGGCGACGACACCGATGCTCCCGACCTCGCCGTCGGCGAGGACCCGCCAGCCGAGCACCGCCACGGCCGACGCCGGCAGCACGAGGACCGCCAGGCCCCACAGCCGGTTCCTGCGGTGCAGGGCGTCGAGCTCGGCGTCCGTGGGCACGTCGAGGGCCCACGGGTCGAACGGCTGCTGGTCGTCGGGCTGTGGCCGGGGCCCGTCCTGGGTGGGCGGCGTGGTCGTGGTGGCGTGCCCGGTCGGGGCGGGCCGGTCGGTGCGGGTCATCGTGGGTGCTCCTGCTCCCCCGCGGCTGCGGGATCGGTGTCGTAGGACGTGGCTGCGCCGTCGGGGACGGCGTCGACGGAGGTCGGTGCGGAGGTCGTGGGTGCGGTGTCGTCGGTCGTGGTGCCGTCGGGGTGGAGCGTCGCGGCGACGGCGTCGCACAGGTCCAGGCAGGCGTCGCGCAGCGCGAGCAGCGGCGTCGACGCGGTGAGCCGCACGAGGCCGTGCCCGTCGCCGGGGTCCGTCCAGTGCTCGACCAGGAGCAGCGGCACGGTGGCGCGGGGCGCGCCCGGCAGCGCCCCGGGGCGTTCGCGCACGGTCCGCAGCACGAGGCCGAAGGGGCCGCTGCCCGCCTCGAGCCGTCCGCCGCCGTCGGCGGGGCCGACCTGCGCGGCGAGCGCGGTCCGTGTCCGTGCCCGCCCCTGCTCGTCGGCCCACGAGCCGGGTGCGCGGGACGCCGTGAGCGTCAGCGGCAGCGGCACGCCACCCGCGCTGCCGAGCATGAAGGCCACGAGCCAGCCGCCGCGGGACGCCGCCCGGGCGGTCTGCACCGTCAGCGCCGTGCGCAGCTGGCGCCGCAGCGGCGCCGGCAGGTCGGTCCGCGACGTGACGAGGCGGTCCACCGCCCGACGCCGGGCCACCGGGTCGCCCAGCGGCACGAGCCACCAGTCGGCGGGCAGCACCAGCCCGACGCCGCGCACGGCACCGCGACCACCGACGGGGCCGGCCGCAGGTGCGGCGGCGGGAGCGGGGGCGACCTGCGCCACGGTCGCGCTCATCCGCGCACCCGCTGGACGACGTCGTTCGTGGTCTGGGCGATGCCCTCCACCTGGGGGACGGCGTTGACGAGCGCCCACGCGGTGCGCGGCTCGCCCTGCTGGGCGAGGAACGCCAGGTCGCGGGCGACGCCCTCGGCACCGACCGCGTGGAACACCCCGGCGACCCAGCTCGTCTGCCACGTGTCCTTGACCGGGTTGAAGGCCTCGCCGAAGGGCGTCCTGGCGGCCGGCCCCTGCGCGTGCGCACCTGTGGCGGTCGGGGGTCGCTGCACGGCGGTGCGCACGGTCTGCCAGCCGCCGCGCAGGTCCGTCACGCCGTCACGCAGCACGGCACCGGGCTTGAGGGTGGCCAGCGTGGTGCGGTTGAGCAGCGGCCTCGCACGGGCGGGCACCGCGCGCAGCGCCGCCGTGGCGCCGGCACCGAGCAGTCCCGAGGGGCCCACCACGCCGGACCGGGCCGAGCGCGTCCCCGCGCCCGCGGCACGCAGCCCGGCCGAGGCCCGGCTGGTGTCCGCGGCCAGACGCACCCCGCGGGCGGCGACCCGCCCGAGCCCGAAGGTCACGAGGCTGAGCGCCCCGAGCCCGACGTCGAGCCACGACCCCTGGCCGGTCACGAGCAGGGCCACGTCGCGCACGAGCACGACCACGCCGGCGATCGTCGCCGCGGCGGCCAGGGCCGCGTTGAGCCCGGGCACCCAGCACAGCGCGACCGCGGCCACGCCGAGCACCAGGGCGACGTCGTCGAGCTGCTGCCCGATCGCGTCGTCGACCTCCTTCACGCCGCCGACCACGTCCTGCCACGCCGTGTCTGCGAGGCCGTCGACCGCGACCACCGCGACGATCAGCCCGCGAGCCTCCTCGGCGGCCGCGTCACGGTGCGCCTGGGCCTCGGCGAGCAGGAGGCGGGCGTCGGCGAGACGGGACTCGGCGCGCGCGGCGCCGGCGTCGGCGGCGTCGGCCAGCGCGGTGTGCCGGGCGGCGAGCGCGGGCTCCACCGGGCCACGGGCGAGCTCGCGCTGGCGCCACGCCTCGTCCTGCCCGCACACGCGGGCCTGCTCCGCGTCGGTGGCCTGCTGCCACGCCTCGTACGACGTCGTCTGCGCCTCGGCGAGGCGGTCGGCGTAGGTGTCGAGGGCGAGGGCGGCGGTGACGTACCGGCCGTGGGCCGCCTCGATGCCGTCGGCGACACGGGCCGCCGTTCCCTCGAGCGCGTCGACCACCGACGCCCGCTGCCCGGAGCCCAGCGCGGTGCCGCGCAGCTCCTCGACGGCGGCGGCGATCTGGTCCGCGACCCGCTGGTGCTCCTCGGCGGCGGCGCGCACGGCCACCGGGTCGCCCGGGACGGGGTCGCCGAACGCCAGCGGGTACCAGGACGTCGGGCGGCTCATACGGCGCGCCCCGACCCGGCCGGTCCCGGGGTGGCCCGCGGCCCGCCCGCCCCGGCGAGCCGGGCGTCCACGTCCTCGAACGCCTCCCCCACGCGGGTGCACGCGTCGGCGAGCGCCTCGACGTCCGTGACCAGGAGGGCGCGGGCGTCGTCCCAGCCGAGGGCGAAGCCGCCGAGGGCGTCGGCCAGGCCGTCGTGCCCGAGCACGTCGCGCAGGTCCCGGGCCGTGACGTTCGCCCCGGCGAAGGCCCGCGCGACGTCCGCGAGCGCGGCCCCGGCGCGGCGCAGCGCGGCGGTGTCGAGGTCCAGGTCGCTCACGGGTCAGCGCAGGCCGGCGGCGAGCTGGGCGTCCGCGTCCTCGAGGGTGCTGGCCGCGGTGCGCAGGTACTCGCCGAGGCTGGTCAGGGCGGAGACCGCGTCGGTGGTGCCCTGCGTGAACTGGCGGTAGGACTCGCCGAACGCGACGGAGGCCTGGTCGGTGACGAACCCGCCGGAGACGAGCTGGTCGATGAAGCCCCGCAGCTCGGTCAGGCGGGTGGTGATCTCCTCCTGGCCCGAGGTCAGGCGCGTCGCCGCGTCGCGCAGCTCCTGGTAGGTGACGGTGAGGTTGGCCATGGGGTCCTCCGTGGGCTCGTGGCGCGTGGTGCGTGCCGCGGTCGTTCCCCGGTCGTCCGGGGCGTGGCCGACGCTAGGGGCGTCGGTCCGACGACCCGCGGGCTCCTCCACAGGGCCGGCGCTCGGCGACCGCCCACAGCCCCGGCTGGTCGGCTCACGGTCGGACCCGGCGGCCCCGACGTCACCCGGGCAGCGGCACCTGCACGCGGCGGGCGCGCCCCTGCTCCACCCACAGCCCGCGCCCGGGCGGCTGGTCGCCGCGCCGCAGCCGGCCGGCGGAGGTGCGGAACAGGGTCTCGACGTCGACGGTGTCGGGCTGCAGGACCAGGCCCCGGCGCCCGTTGCGGACCTCGGCGACCAGCGGCCACGACGACCCCCAGGCGGTGGTCTCGGCCTCGGCGAGCACGAGGTGCCCCTGCCGGCGGGCGGCGCGCACCGCCTCGGTGAGGACCTGCTCGGCGGGGCCGCCGAGCAGGTCGGCGATCTGCTCGACGACGAGCACGACGTGGCCCTCGTCGGAGGGGACGGCCAGGCGGGCCGCGAGCTCGACGGCCAGCCGCCGCGCGTCGTCCGGGCCGGTCGCGGCGTCGTCCCAGGGGACCGCCGCCGGCAGCGGGGACCGGCGCGGTGCGACGAGGGCCAGGTGCGCGTCCGGCAGGGCCCGGCGCAGGGCGGCGGACAGCGCGAGCATCGCCGTCGTGCGGCCCGACCCCGGCAGCCCGGCGACCAGGAAGGTGCCGTGCGGGTCGAGACCGACCGGCTCGAGCGTGTCGTCGGCGACCCCCAGCAGCGGCAGCCCGGCCACGGTGGCGGGCAGGTCGCCCGCACGGACCAGCGCGGGCAGGCGGCGCACGGGCGGGGTCCGGGGCACGCCGGCCGCGTCGAGGCGCGCGGCCAGGGCGGCCAGCGTCCCGGCCTGGTCGGCGACGACGGGCGACGCGGACGGCACGGCCACCTGCACCTCGTCGCCGGTGCGCGCGTCGACGCCGCGCCCGGGCGGGGCGTCGGTCCCGAGCACGTCGCCGCGCACGCCGAGCTGGGCGTACGCACCGGCGTCGGCCTGCCGCAGCACCAGGCGGCACCCTACGGCTGCGGCCAGCGCCGTCGGCACCGCACCGGGGCGCTCCGCCGTCAGCGCGACGTGCACGCCCAGGGGACGCCCCTCGGCGACCACGCGCTGCAGCAGCGCCCAGGCACCGGCACGCCCGCCCTCCCCCTCGTACGCGTCCCGCACCGCGCCGATCCCGTCGAGCAGCAGCAGGACCCGCGGCTCGTCGGGCCGCCCGGCACGGGCCCGGTACTCGGGCAGGCTCCCGGCCTGCACGGACGCCCACCGGCGCGCCCGGTCGTCGAGCAGGGCGGCCAGGTCGCGCAGCAGGCGCAGCACGCGCTCGGCGTCGGCCACGTCCAGCACGGAGCCGACCACCGGCAGCCCTTCGAGGCCGCCCAGCACCCCGGCGCCGGCGTCGACGGCGTGCACGTGCACCGGCCCGCCGCCCGCGAGGACGTCGCGCGCCGCCGCCGCCGCGACGGTCCGCAGCGCCGTCGACCGGCCCGTCCCGCCGGCGCCGACGACCGCGAGGGCACCGTCGACGTCGGGAACCCAGCACCACGGCTCCTGCTCCTGCGCCGCCGGGCGGTCCACCAGCCCCAGCGCGAGGGCCCCCGCGCCCGCGGGCAGGTCCTCCAGCTCGACGCACGCGCCCAGCTCGGGCAGCCACGGACGTCGCGGTGCCGGGACCCCCGCGAGGTCGGCGGCCGCGCGCACCGTCGCCACCAGGCGCGCCGCGTCGCTCGGCCCGTCGTCGTCGGCCACGGGCGACGGCGGGACGGGGACGTCCCACGGCTCCCCCGGACCCAGCTCGAGCGTCGCCACCCGCACCGCGGCACGGGTCGGGGCGCCGGTCGACCGGCCGCCGACGAACGCCGTCTGGAACAGCGCGAGCCGCCCGGGCCCCGTCCGCACCGCACCCCGGCCCGGCGTCGCGGGGTCGATGCCCGCCGCGAGGGCCGAGCCCAGCACGTCCGTGGAGTCGTGCTCGTCGGCCATCCGCAGCGCGATCCGCAGGTTCGTGTTGGCCCGCAGGTTGTCCTTGATGACGCCCGCCGGGCGCTGCGTCGCGAGCACCAGGTGCAGGCCGAGCGAGCGGCCGCGCTGCGCGACGTCGACGACCCCGTCGACGAACTCCGGCACGTCCGTCACGAGCGCGGCGAACTCGTCGACGACGATCACCAGCGCCGGCGGCGTCTCCGGGTCGCCGAGGCGTTCGAGGGCCAGCAGGTCGGGCACCTGCTTGCGCTGCAGCAGCCGCTCCCGCCGCCGCAGCTCGGCCCGCAACGACGCCAGCGCCCGCCGCACCAGGTGCGGCGTGAGGTCCGTGACCAGCCCCACGGTGTGCGGCAGGTCCACGCAGTCCGCGAACGCCGCCCCGCCCTTGTAGTCCACGAGCAGGAACGTCACCCGGTCCGGGCCGTGCGCCGCCGCCATGCCCAGCACCCAGGCCTGCAGGAGCTCGCTCTTGCCCGCGCCGGTCGTGCCGCCCACCAGCGCGTGCGGGCCCTGGGCGCGCAGGTCCAGCACGAACGGCCCCTGCGCACCCCGCCCCACGACGGCCCGCAGCGTGGCGTCCGTGCGCCGACGCACCGGCGGCCCCGACCGGTCCAGCACCGACCCCGTCGCGTACCACCGGTCGAGCACCGCCACCGGGTCGTCCAGGCCGTCCCCGCCGACCACGTCAGCGCCCGGCACCGACCGCGGCAGGTCGGACTCGTCGTGCACGGGCGCCCCCGCGTCGACGACCGGGCACAGCGACCGCGCGAGCGCCGTCGCCTCCGCGGCACCCAGCCCCTCGGTCGTCACGGCCCGCCACGTGCCGTCCGGCACGTCACCCAGGGCGCCCGCGTCGACGTCGAGGACCGCCCGGCACGCCGACGGCAACGCCGCCACCGACCGGGCGCACCACAGCACGTGCACGCCCACGGCCGGTCCGTCCTCCGCGAGACGCACGAGCCGCGCCCGGTCGGCGGGTGCGTCGTCGTCGACGACCACCACGACCGCGGGCACCACCGTCACCCGCCCGGCACGCCCCTGCCGGTCGGCCCGGGACGCGACCAGCTCCTCCAGCGCCGCCACCAGCCCGACCGCGGCGGCGGCGTCCGCGGCCGCGTGCACGCCGGGCAGCGGGCTGTGCGGCGACGCGACGTGCGGCAGCCACACCGTCCACCCCCAGCGCTCGCGGTGGCGCGCGGACGTGACGACCGCGAGCGCCACCTCCGACGGTGCGTGCAGGGTCACGAGCTGGGCGACCAGCGCCCGGGCGACGGTGTCGACAGCCGCGTCCTCGCCCGCGACGCCGAGGCCGCCGCTCACGCGCAGCGCCACGGCGAGCGGCACGTCGGGCACCTCGGCGAACCGGTCCGCGAGCGCGCGGACGCGGTCCCGGTGGGCGGGCTCGGCGTCGGGTGCCGCGGGGACGACGGGGCGGGTGCGTGCGGGTGCCGTGCCGGTCCCGGCGCGCAGCACGAGGAAGTCGGCCCCGTCGGCGCGCCGCGACCAGAGCAGGGGCGCCCGGGTCCGGGCGGCCGCGAGGGCCTCCTGCGTCGACGGGAGCGCCGCGAGCCGGGCCGTGCGCTCGGCGGTCCGGGCGGCGGTGAGCTCGACCTCCGCCGCGGTGAGCGCGTCCTCGAACCGGGCCGCCGCCTCGGCGGCGCGGCGGCGCTCGGTGACGCGGCGCTCGACCCAGGTGCCGACGGTGAGCAGGGGGCTGACGGCCACGAAGGCCAGCGACAGCGGGTTGCGCCACACGAGCAGCAGCACGAGGGCGAGCAGCACGGGCGCGGCGAGCGCGAGCAGGGGGAACGGGTCGCGGCGGGGCGGGCCGGGCGGCGCGGGCAGGTCGACGGTGGCGTCGGGGTGCCGGGGCACGACCCGGGGCGACCGGTTGAACGGGACGTCCGCGCCGCGCGTCCCCCGGCCCTGCGCGCCCGGTCCGGGGGACGCCCCGGCCACGACACCCCCGAGGCGGCGCACGCGCAGCACGCTCTCGCCGAGCACGACGAGGTCGCCGGGTCCGAGGACGGCGCGGTCGACGCGCCCGGCACCGACCACCACGCCGTCCGCCGCGCCGGCGTCGACGACCTCGACGTCGTCCCCGACGACGAGACGGGCGTGCGTGCGCGCGACGAGCCGGTCGGTGAGCCGGACCGTCGCCGCCGGGCCGCGCCCGACCGTGCTGGTGCCCGGCGGCAGGTCCACGGTCAGCCCCGCGTCGGGGCCGGCGACGACGTCGACGCGCGCGTGGGCGGGGCCGGGGGCGGAGGCGTCGTCCCCGGCCGGGGCGAGCGTGACCGTCGATCCGGCCGGCAGCCCGGCCTCGACGACGCCGGTCGTCCGCGGCAGCGCACGGGCGGGGCCACCGTCGGGTGCTTCGACGACGAGCGTCGCGGGGGCGCACGGGTCCGCGTCGGCCGCGCGGGCGAGGGCGTCCGCGACGTCGGCGACGGTGGCGCCGGCGTCGGTCGTCACCACGACGTCGTGGGTGCCGCCGTGGGGCCGGCGGATCGTCAGTCGTGTGCGCACGGCGGGTCTCCCTGGGTCGTCCGCCGGGCCCGGCCCGGCCGGCGCACCGTAGCCGGGGCCCGGGGCCGGCTGCCGGGGGGCCTGTGGACGACGGTCTCGCGGCGGGGCGGGCCCGTGGCGCACCATGGGGGCATGGCGCTGTGGATGACCGGGGACGAGGCCGCCGACCGGCTGCTCGACGAGGACGCGTTCGCGCTGCTCGTGGGCATGCTGCTGGACCAGCAGGTGGCGATGGAGACGGCGTTCGCCGGCCCGGCGAAGATCGCCGACCGCATGGGCGGGCTGGACGTGCGGCGCGTCGCGGACGCCGACCCGGAGCAGTTCGCGGCGCTGTGCGCGACGCCGCCGGCCGTGCACCGGTTCCCCGGGTCGATGGCGGCCCGCGTGCAGGCGGTGGCCCGTGCGGTCGTCGACGACTACGACGGGGACGTCACGCGCCTGTGGCGCGACGGCGACCCGGACGCGGCCACGGTGCTGCGCCGGCTCAAGGCGCTGCCCGGGTTCGGCGACCAGAAGGCGCGGATCTTCCTCGCCCTGCTCGGCAAGCAGCGCGGCGTGCAGCCGGCCGGGTGGCGGGAGGTCGCGGGTGCGTACGGCGAGGAGGGCTCGCGGCGCTCGATCGCCGACGTCACGGACGCGGACTCGCTCGTCGAGGTGCGCGCCACGAAGCGCGCCGCGAAGGCCGCCGCCCGCGCCGGCTCCTGACCCGGCGGCCCGCGCGCGGGGCACCCGTCCTCCGTCGCGCGACGGAGCGTACCCGCCGCAGACCGTCCTCGCGGCCGAGCCGTCGCGGCCCCGGGGCGGTCAGGATGGGGTCATGACGTCTCCGACGCCTCCCGCCCCCGCCCTCGCGGCGCCCCCGCCCGTGCCCGTCGTCGGACCTGTCGCCGTGCGCGACCGGGCCGTCGCGCCCGACGTCGCCCGCGGCCTGGCGCTGCTGGGCATCGCGATCGCGAACTCCGTCACGCACCTGTGGGGCCAGCCCGTCGGGGTGGGGTTGCGCCCGCTCGACGGCTCGACGCTCGACCGCGTGGTCGACGGGGTGGTGTCGCTCTTCGTCGACCGGCGCACGATGCCGATGTTCGCGCTGCTGTACGGGTACGGCATCGGCGTGGTCGTGCGACGCCGCGCGCAGGCGCTGGTGCCGTGGCCGGCGTGCCGCACCGACCTGCTGCGCCGCGCCGGCTGGCTGGTGGCGTTCGGCGTCGCGCACACGCTGCTGCTGTGGGAGGGCGACATCCTCGCGGTCTACGGGCTCACCGGGCTGGTGGCGGTGCTCCTGGTCCGCGCGTCGGGGCGGACTCTGCTGGTGGTCGGCGGCGTCACGCTGCTGCTGGGCGGCCTGGCGACCGGCGCCCTGGACGCCCTCACCGTGGCCGTGGGCGGCATGGACGGCGGCGACCAGCTCGCGGCCGCGGAGACCTCGCCGCTGCTGGCGGCGCTGCTGCGTGCGGCGACGCTGCCGATGCTGCCGGTCGGTGTGGTCATCGCGCTGCCGCTGGTGCTGGCGGGGCTCTGGGCGGCGCGCACGGGCGTGCTGGAGGACCCGGCGGCGCACCTGCCGCTGCTGCGGCGCTGGGCCGTGGGCGGGCTGTCCGTGAGCGTCGTGGGCGCGGTGCCCCTAGCCACCGCGGTGGCCGGCCTGTGGGAGCCGTCGGCGCTGGGCGTCGTCGTCCCGGCCGCGCTGCACATGGTCACCGGCGCGGTGGGCGGGATCGCGTTCGCCGCGCTGGTCGGGTGGGTCGTGGGGGCGCACGGGACGACGCTCGCCACGCTGGGCCCCGTCGGCCGGGCGCTGCGTGCCGTCGGCACCCGGTCGCTGACCTGCTACCTGCTGCAGACCGTGCTGTTCGTGCTGCCGCTGGCGGGCTGGGCCGGTGGCCTCGCCCGGGGGTTCGGGTCGGCGCAGGTCGTGGCGTGGGCCGTCGGGGTGTGGGTGGTGACGGTCGTCGTCGCGGTGCTGCTGGAGCGGGCGGACAAGCGCGGCCCGGCCGAGGCCCTCTACCGCCGCCTGGTCTACCGCACCGTCTGAGGCCCCCGGACGGCCCCGGGCCGGTCGCACGGGGCGGCCGGCCCGGGGCGCCGGTCAGAACGGGCAGGTGGAGCGCACGTCGGACCAGGTCGTGCCGACCGCGGGCGCGGGGCACACGAACGGGTCGTAGCGGGTGTCGTCGTCCACGAACCGCTTGAGCCAGGCGATGGAGCTGCGGGCGATCGGCGTGCTGGAGACGTTCGGTGCGAAGTGCGAGGCGCCGTTGAGCTCGAGGTACTGCTTGGGCGTGCTCGACGGGATCGACGTGTAGAACGGGCGCGCGTGGGTCGTCACGGACGCGACGCTGTCGTCCTCGGCGCCGATGATCAGCGTCGGCGTGGTGACCTCGGGCCAGGTCTTGTCGGCGTTCCACGGCGTCAGCGGGATCGCGGCCTGCAGCGACGGGTCGTCGACGACCGCCTCCAGGGTGCCGCCGCCGCCCATGGAGTGGCCCATGACGGCGAGGCGCGTGCCGTCGACGCGGTCACGGACCGAGCTGCGCGTGGTCAGCCAGTCGAGCGCGGCCGCGAGCTGGCGTCCGCGCGAGGCGGGCTGGTCGTAGACGCTCAGGGTGTCGATGGTCATCACGACGAACCCCTGCGAGGCCAGGCGCGGGCCGAGCCAGGCGATGCTCGACTGGCGCGCGGTGTACCCGGGCGAGATCACGACCCCGCCGAACGTGCCCTGCGACGTGTCGGTCGGGTAGTAGACGGTGCCGCCGCCGAACCCGGAGACGCCGAGCCGGGAGACGCTGGTCTGCGAGACGGCGAAGGCGCCGCGGGCGGCGGTGATGCTGGACTCGGTGGGTGCCGGGCCGCGCTCGTACGGGTTCGCGGCGGCGGCGGGTGCGGCCGGCACGAGGGCCAGCAGCAGGCCGACGACGAGCGCGAGCAGCCCGGCGGGCCGACGGGCGCCTGCGGACGGTCCGGGCGCGGGACGCGCCGACGGTGTGCGGGACGGGACGGTGGACGTGCTCATGACGAAACCCCCCTGTGACGTCGATGACTCTCGGATGATACTCACGTCACACCAACCAGTGACAAGACCTCGCCACCGAGGATCACCCGACCCGCCCCTCCGCGGCGTGGCACGATCGCGGCCATGATCGTCGTGACCACCGACTCCGTCCCCGGCTACCGCACGCAGGCCGTCCTCGGCGAGGTCATGGGCGTGACCGTGCGCGCGACCGACGCGGGCGCCAACCTCTCGGCCGGCTTCCGGGCGATCGGCGGCGGCGAGATCCCCGAGTACACGCGCGTCATGCACGAGTCGCGCCGCGAGGTGCTGGCCCGCATGGTCGCCGACGCCGAGCAGCGCGGCGCCAACGCCGTGGTCGCGCTGCGGTACGACTCGGCCGCGATCGGCGCGTTCTCCGAGTGCTGCGCCTACGGCACCGCGGTCGTCGTCGAGCCGCTCGCCGGGCACGAGCCGGGCGCCACCGTCCAGTCGGCGCAGCAGGCCGCGCTCCCCGCCGACGACGCGCGGGCCTGACCCGGCAGAACGGCGACGCCCCGCTCACTCCCCCGGCTTCGCCGACCGCAGGCGCTTGGTCGCCGACCGCTGCTTCTTGGCGGCCAGCCGCCGCTCGGCCGAGCCCCGCGTCGGCCGCGTGGGCCGCCGCGCGCGCGCCGGCGGGCTGATCCCCGCCGCGACGAGCGCGGCCAGGCGGAGCTCCGCCGCCGCGCGGTTGCGCAGCTGCTCGCGGTGCTCCGAGGCCGTCACCGTGAGCACCCCGCCGACGAGCCGCGCCCCGAGGCGCTCCACCAGCCGCTGCCGCTGCACGGCGGTGAGCACGGCCGACGCGGCGACGTCCCACCGCAGCTCGACCCGCGAGTCCGTCGTGTTGACGCCCTGGCCGCCGGGCCCGGAGGACCGGGAGAACCGCACCGTCAGCTCGGCGCGCGGGATCACGAGCGACGGGCCCACGACGACGTCGCCGGTCACGGCGCGGCGCGCCCGCCCGGACCGGCCGGCCCGGGCGCCCCGCCCGCGGCGAGCGCGTCCTTCCACCCCTCGGCGTACGCCTCGGCGGAGCCCAGGCGGAACATGTCGTCCGGCCCGGTCCGCACCAGCACGCGGGCCCCGAGGCCGTCCTCCTCCGTCACGAGGTGCCCGACCCCGCGCACCACGGCCACCGGCCGGCCGGTGGCCTTGCCCTTGACGAGCTCGGCCGCCGACGCGATCTCGTCCGCGACCGCCGCGACGGTCATGGTCAGCGGGCGGCCGTGCGTGTCGACCTGGCCGCGCATGTCCTCCAGCACCTGCACCCCCGCGGCACCGATCGCGAGGTCGGCGACGCCCTGGCGCCAGGGCCGCCCGGCGGTGTCGGTGAGCAGCACGCCCAGCCGCACGCCGAAGGCCTCCTGCAGCGCGCGCCGGAGCCCGCGGGCGGACGCGTCGGGGTCCACGGGCAGCAGGAGCACCGTGCCCTCGGGGGTGTTCGACGCGTCGACGCCGGCCGCGGCCATCACCAGCCCGAGCCGGTTCTCGACGATCCGCGTCACCCCGCCGGGGTGCTCGCGGGTCGCCACGACGCGCACGGTCTCGTCCGTGATGGCCTGCTCGCGGTCGTCGGCGGCGACCACCCGGCCCTCGGCCTTGGACACGACCTTGCTGGTCACGACGACGACGTCACCGTCCACGAGCCGGCGCCCGGGGTCCGGGTCGGCGCGCAGGGCCGCGACGAGCAGCGCCGCGAGGTCGTCGCCGGGGACGACCTCGGGCACGCCGTCGGCGGCCCAGACGCGCAGCCCGGTCACCGGCTCAGCTTCGGGAGCACCTCGCGCCCGAAGACCTCGATCCACTCGCGCTGGTTGCGCCCCACGTTGTGCAGGTAGATCCGGTCGAACCCGAGGTCGACGTACTTCTGGATCTCTGCGCGGTGGGCGTCGGGGTCCGCGGAGATGACCATGCGGCCGGCGAAGTCCTCGGGGCGCACGAGCTTGGCCATCTGCTCGAAGTCGAACGGCGAGCGGATGTCGGCCTTGGGGAACTTCATGCCCCCGTTGGGCCACTCGTGCATCGCGTTGGCGAGGGCCTGCTCGTCGGTCTCTGCCCACGACATGTGCAGCTGCAGCACCTTGGGCATCGCGTCGGGGTCCTTGCCGACCTCGCGGGCGCCCTCGGCGAACTTGCCGAACAGGCCGGTGATCTTCTCCAGCGGTGCGCCGACGGTGATGATGCCGTCGGCGTGCTTGCCGGTCCGCTTGGCGGTGACCGGGCCGGCGGTCGCGACGAGGATCTCGGGCGCCTCCTCCGGCATGGTCCACAGCCGGGTCGACTCGAGCTTGTAGAACTGCCCGGCGTGCTTGACGTCCTTGCCGGCGAGCGACGCGCTGAAGAGCTTCTTGATGAGGTCGATGGCCTCGAACATACGGTTGATGCGCTCGGGGGCCTCGGGCCAGTACCCGGCCACGACGTGCTCGTTGAGCGCCTCGCCCGACCCGAGCCCCAGCCAGTGCCGGCCGGGGTACATCGCGGCGAGCGTCGCCGACGCCTGCGCGACCATCGCCGGGTGCCAGCGGAACGTCGGCGCGGTCACCCCCGGGCCCAGGTCACCCGTGGTGCGCTCGCCCACGGCGGTCAGCACGTTCCACACGAACGACGACTGCCCCTGGGCGGGCACCCACGGCTGGAAGTGGTCCGCGGCCATGACGCCCGAGAACCCGTGCTGCTCGGCGTAGGCCGACAGCGCGACCGCCTCGGTGGGGTGGAACTGCTCCAGCATCGCCGCATAACCGACGGTCAGCCCTGCCACGTGTCGCGTCCTCCCGGTCGATCCCCTGCTCGTCCGGCGAGCCTAACCCCGCGCATGTGTCGGCCGCGTTGCGTGGACCGGCGCCCCGTCGGCCGGGGCGTCGCGCCCGTCGCCACCCGCGGCCCCGCCCGGGGCGGGAGCGGCACCGGTCAGCACGTCGCGGTCCGCACCGCGCCGCACGGCCGCGACCCCCGCGACGACGAGTCCGGCGCCGACCAGCTGCACGGGCAGCGGCGCCTCGCCGATCAGCACCCAGGCGAGCAGGACGGCGAAGAGCACCTCCGACAGCGCGAGGAACGACGCGACCCGCTCGCCGAGCAGGCGCACGGACACGGCCGAGACGCCGTAGGCGAACGCGGTGGGCACGGCGCCGACGACCAGCAGCGGGACGAGCCAGTGCACCTGCGCGCCGAGGAACGCCACGCGCACGTCGGGCGCCTCGACGGGCAGCACGCCGACCGCCGCGACGACGCCGACCGCCGCGGCCCCGACGACCATGCCCGCCCCGGCGAGCGTGACGGGCGGCAGCGCGGTGGGCCGTGCCGTGATCGCGAAGTAGGCGGCGTTGCCGACCGCGGCGCCGAGGGCGAAGAGCAGCCCCACGGGGTCGAGGTCGAGGCTGCCGGTCACGTCGAGCACGAGCACGAGCCCGCCCGTCGCCAGGGCCGCACCGACGAGCGTGGTGCGGGACGGGGCCCGCCGGGAGCGCGCCCAGCCGAGCGCGACGAGCAGCAGCGGCCCCGTGTACTCGACGAGCAGCGCCACGGCGACGGGAAGCCGCTCGACGGCCAGGAAGTACATGGTCGACGCTCCGGCCACGCCGAGGAGCCCGAAGCCGACGACGGTGCGCCACTCGTGCGCGAGCAGCGACCACCTCCCGCGCAGCGCGAGCAGCGCCGGCCCGGCCAGCAGCACGGCGCCGACGGTCAGGCGCACGCCGATCGCGGCGCCGGGGCTCCAGCCGGCGAGGAGCAGGGGCTTGACGACGGGGCCGCTCGTCGAGAAGGCGAGGGCGGCGACGAGGCCGGCGAGGACGCCGGCCCCCCGGGCACCGGTCTGCGGCACGTGCACGCTCCAGGGGGCGGGCCCGCGGGCGCGGGCGACGGGGTGGCACGGGGCCGACGCCGCCGGGATCACCGGTTGCCAGGAGTCACTCGCCCGTATGCTCATGACGGTACGACCGCCGTCGGACAGGAGTCAACGTGGTCTTCGCCCATGACACCGAGGCCAACCTGCGCGCCGCCGCCGACCTGGTGAACACTGCACGGCGCCGCGACGGCCGCGACGCGCTCACGACCGTGCCCGACCTGGACGGCTTCTTCACCGCCTGGGGGTACACCGGGCGGCACGACCGGGACGCCGCCGAGCTGGCGCAGGTGCGCGCCGCGCGCGACCGCGTGTCCGCGCTGTGGGACGTCGACCGCGACACGGGCGCGCAGGTGGTCAACGCGATCCTGCGAGAGGCCGACGCGGTGCCGTTCCTCGTGCGGCACGACCACATGGACTGGCACCTGCACGCGACCGTCGCGGACGCGGAGCTGGCCACCGTGGTCCTCGTCGAGACGGCCATGGCAGCGGCCGACCTCGTGCGCTCGGACGCGTGGGACCGCCTGCGCACCTGCGCGGCGGACGACTGCGCGGCCGTGCTGGTCGACCTCTCGCGCAACGGCTCGCGCCGGTTCTGCGACGTCAACGGCTGCGGCAACCGCGCGCACGTGGCCGCCTACCGCGCCCGCCGCGCCCGCGCGACCGCCGGGTCCGCATGACCGCCGGGTCCGCGTGACCGCCGGGGCCCGTGTGACGGGCACCGCACGCGGACGTTTGAAGGTTCACCTATCCTGACGGTCCGCGCGGCGCACGGGCCGCGCCCTGACGACGGGACGGCGCATGGCGGGCACGGGATCACGCAAGAGCCGCGAGGAGCGGGCCGCCCAGGTGGCGGCGCTGCGCGAGCAGCAGAAGCGCGCCGAGCGGCGCCGGACGATCGTCGCGGTGTCCGTCGTCGGTGCGCTCGTCGTGGGGCTCCTCGGCTGGGCCGGCGTGGTCATCGTGGGCCAGGCGCGGCAGACCGCGGCGGCCGAGGCGGAGGCGGAGGCGCCCATCGAGGGCGTGCAGGAGTACACCGACCTCTCGTTCGACCACGTCGAGGGCGTCGTGGACTACGAGCAGACCCCGCCGGTCGGCGGCCCGCACAACGCGGTCTGGCTCAACTGCGGCGTGTACGACACGGTCGTGCCCGACGAGAACGCGGTGCACGCGCTCGAGCACGGCGCGGTGTGGATCACCTACGACCCGGCGCTGCCCGCGGACCAGCTGGAGATCCTCACCGAGCTGGCGGCCGGCGAGTCGTACATGCTGCTGACGCCGTACGAGGGTCTCGGCTCCCCCGTCGTCGCGACCGCGTGGGGCTACCAGCTGCCGCTGGAGGACGCCGCGGACCCGCGCCTGGAGACGTTCGTGCGCAAGTACCTGCTCAACCCCGACCTGCCCGAGGCCGGCGCGCTGTGCAGCAACGGGACCGGCGAGCCGGTCGCGTGACGTCGGACCCCACCCCCGACGCTGCGGCCGACCCCGCGGCCGGCGCCGCCGAGACCCCGTCCGCGCTGGTGCGCACGTGGCGGGCCCTCGACGGCGCCGGTCGCACGGTCGTGGCGGCCGGGGTGGTGCTCGCGCTGCTGGTGGGCCTGGCGGCCGGCGGGCTGCTGGTCGGACGCCCCGGCCGGGCCGTGCCCACCGAGGGGTCGGTCGACGCGGGTTTCGCGCGCGACATGCAGGCCCACCACGGGCAGGCCGTCGAGCTCTCGGTCATGCTGCGCGACCGGTCGGACGACCCCGTCCTGCGGGCGATCGCCCTCGACATCCTCACCGCCCAGCAGCAGCAGGTCGGGCAGATGTTCGCCTGGCTGCGCGTGTGGGGGCTGCCGCAGTCCGGCGAGGCCGACCCGATGGCCTGGATGGCCGGCGAGCACGGCCACGCAGGTGCCGGCGGGGCGCTGGCCGACATGCCCGGCTGGGTGCAGCCCGCCGACCTGCGCCGCCTCGAGCAGGCCGACGGCGTCGAGGCCGAGCGCATCTTCCTGGCGCTGATGATCGACCACCACCTCGGCGGCGTGGAGATGGCCCGGTACGCGGTCGAGCACGCCCAGGACGCCCAGGTGGTGCGCCTGGCCGAAGGCATCGTGACCGCGCAGGAGCGCGAGGTCACCGTGCTGCGCGACCTGCTCGACGAGCGCGGGGGCCCGCTGCCCGCGGACGCCTGAGGGGACGCCCCGCGCGAGGCGCCGTGCGGGGTGCGGGGGCCCTGGCCGGATCTGGGAGGATGCTCCCCATGAGCGACCTGACCTCCCGTCCCGACACCCCGACGAGCGCCACCGCCGCCCGCCAGGTACCGGACAAGGTGACGGTGGACGGCCTCGAGGGACGCTGGTCGCAGGCCTGGGGCGAGGCGGGCACGTACACGTTCGACCGCACCAAGGACCGCGCGCAGGTCTACTCGATCGACACCCCGCCGCCCACGGTCTCGGGCTCCCTGCACGTCGGGCACGTGTTCTCGTACACCCACACCGACGTCGTGGCGCGGTTCCGGCGCATGCGCGGCCTCGAGGTCTTCTACCCGATGGGCTGGGACGACAACGGCCTGCCCACCGAGCGGCGCGTGCAGAACTACTACGGCGTGCGCTGCGACCCGTCGCTGCCGTACGTCGAGGGCTTCGAGCCGCCCCACCAGGGCACCGACGGCAAGGCCGTCAAGCCGGGCGACCAGGTGCCGGTCTCGCGCCGCAACTTCATCGAGCTGTGCGAGCGCCTCTCGGCCGAGGACGAGCAGCAGTTCGAGGCCCTGTGGCGCCGCCTGGGCCTGTCGGTCGACTGGTCGATGACCTACCAGACCATCGGGCGCACCGCCCGCGCCGTGTCGCAGCAGGCGTTCCTGCGCAACCTCGCCCGCGGCGAGGCGTACCAGGCCGAGGCACCGGGCCTGTGGGACGTGACGTTCCAGACGGCCGTGGCGCAGGCCGAGCTCGAGGCCCGCGACTACCCGGGCGCGTTCCACAAGGTCGCGTTCGCCCGGCCCGACGGCGAGCAGGTCGTCATCGAGACGACGCGCCCCGAGCTGCTGCCCGCGTGCGTGGCCCTGATCGCCCACCCGGACGACGAGCGCTACCAGCACCTGTTCGGCACCACCGTGACGAGCCCGCTGTTCGGCGTCGAGGTGCCCGTGCTGGCGCACCCGGCCGCCGAGCCCGACAAGGGTGCGGGCATCGCGATGTGCTGCACCTTCGGCGACCTGACCGACGTGCAGTGGTGGCGCGAGCTGCGCCTGCCCACCCGCTCGGTCGTGGGCCGCGACGGGCGCGTGCTGCGCGACACCCCGGACTGGATCACCACCGGCGCGGGCCGCGCGACGTACGAGCAGGTGGCCGGCAAGACCACCTTCTCCGCGCGCGAGGCCGTCGTGGCGGCCCTGCGGGAGTCCGGCGACCTGCTGGGCGAGCCGGTGCCCACCCAGCGCAAGGCGAACTTCTACGAGAAGGGCGACAAGCCCCTCGAGATCGTCACGAGCCGCCAGTGGTACCTGCGCAACGGCGGGCGCGACGAGGACCTGCGCGACGCGCTGCTCGCACGCGGCGGCGAGCTGGGCTTCCACCCGGAGTTCATGCGGGTCCGGTACGAGAACTGGGTCGGCGGCCTCAACGGCGACTGGCTCATCTCGCGGCAGCGGTTCTTCGGCGTGCCGTTCCCCGTCTGGTACCCCCTCGACGCGGACGGCCTGCCGCGGCACGAGGCGCCGATCGTCCCCGACGAGGCGTCGCTGCCGATCGACCCGACGAGCGACGTGCCCCCGGGCTACACCGAGGACCAGCGCGGCCAGGCGCACGGCTTCACGGCCGACCCCGACGTCATGGACACCTGGGCGACCAGCTCGCTGACCCCGCAGATCGTGTGCGGGTGGCTCGACGACGCGGACCTGTTCGCGCGGACGTTCCCCATGGACCTGCGCCCGCAGGGGCAGGACATCATCCGCACGTGGCTGTTCTCGTCGGTGGTGCGCGCGCACCTGGAGCACGGCTCGCTGCCGTGGTCGGACGCCGCGATCAGCGGCTGGATCCTCGACCCCGACCGCAAGAAGATGAGCAAGTCCAAGGGCAACGTGGTCACGCCCATGGGCCTGCTGGAGGAGCACGGGTCGGACGCCGTCCGCTACTGGGCCGCGTCGGCGCGCCTGGGCACGGACGCGGCCTTCGAGGTCGGGCAGATGAAGATCGGCCGCCGCCTGGCGATCAAGGTCCTCAACGCGAGCAAGTTCGTGCTGTCGTTCGGCGCGGCCGACGAGCCGGTGCTGCTCGACCCGGCGCTGGTGACGGACACGCTCGACCGGGCGATGCTCGCGGGGCTGGCCGAGGTCGTCGAGCAGGCGACCGCGGCGCTCGAGGCGTACGACCACACGCGGGCGCTGGAGCTGTCGGAGACGTTCTTCTGGACGTTCTGCGACGACTACCTCGAGCTGGTCAAGGACCGCGCGTACGGCGCGGGCGCCGCGGCCGACGAGGTCACGGCCGGCACCGCGTCGGCGCGTGCGGCCCTCGGGCTGGCGCTGGACACGCTGCTGCGGCTGTTCGCGCCGGTGCTGCCGTTCGCCACGGAGGAGGTCTGGTCGTGGTGGCGCGAGGGCTCGGTGCACCGCGCCCCGTGGCCGACGTCCGACGCGCTGCGCACCGCGGCCGGCGACGCCGACCCGGGCGTGGTCGCGGCGGCCGGTGCCGCCCTGGCCGCGCTGCGCAAGGTCAAGTCGGAGGCCAAGGTCTCGATGCGCACGCCCGTCGAGCACGCCGTCCTCGTGGTGCCCGCCGCGCTGCGGGCGGGCGTCGAGGTCGCGCTCGACGACGTGCGCGCCGCGGGCCGGGCCACCGGCACCCTCGAGGTCGTCGAGGGCGAGACCGACGCGGTGACGACGCGCGACGCCCGTCTCGGCGAGGCGGCGCCGCGCGGCTGACACGCACCTGATCTGCACGGCCACCCGCCGCGCGCGGTCCCGGGAGGGGCTGCGGGACCCCGGTCCCGCAGCCCCTTCTGCGTGCATACGTATGATGGTGGGCGGATAGTGATTCGCAGGCGCGGACGACCCCGTGCCGCACCCACCTGCCGCACCGCCCCGAGGAGCCCCCATGCGTCACCCGCTGCCCGCCGTCGCGCTGGCCGCCACCACCGCCCTGCTGCTGACCGCCTGCGCCGGCGGGGCCGGCGGCACCGACGACGCGACCGCGTCCGGCGGGGTCACGCTGGTGTCCCCCGGCACCCTGACCGTCTGCACGAACCCGCCGTACGAGCCGTTCGAGTTCGAGGGCGAGGACGGCCAGATCGAGGGCCTCGACATCGACATCGTGCGCGAGGTCGCCGAGGACCTGGGCGTCGAGCTGGCGACCAAGGTGACGCCGTTCGAGACGATCCAGTCCGGCACCGACCTCGAGACCGGCACGTGCGACGTCGTCGCCTCGGGCATCACGATCACCGAGGAGCGGGCGGCGAAGTTCGACTTCTCGCAGCCGTACTTCGACGCCGACCAGGGCATCCTCGTGCCGGCGGGCTCCGACGTCACCGGTCCCGACGACCTGGCGGACGCCCGGGTGGGCGTCCAGCAGGCCACCACGGGCGAGACCTGGGCGCAGGAGGAGGGCATCGCCGGGCTCGTGCAGTTCGAGGACCTCGGCCTGCAGGTCCAGGCGCTCGAGACCGGCCAGGTCGACGCGATCGTCAACGACATCGCCGTGCTCGGGCCCTTCGTCGAGGACGGCTACGAGGTCGCCGCGACCATCCCGACGGGCGAGCAGTACGGGCTCGGCGTCAAGAAGGGCAACGCTGCGCTGCTGGCGGCCGTCGACGCCACCCTGGAGCGGATCGTCGAGGACGGCACGTACGACGAGATCTACACGGCCCGCATCGGCACCGCGCCCGCCGGCGACTGAGCCGTGACGACCGCACCCGCACCCGCCGCCCTGCCGCCGGGGCGCGCGCGCCTGAGCCCGCGCCGCCGGGCGCAGGTCGCGCGCGCCGCCCAGTACGCGGTGCTCGTCCTCGTGGCCGTGGCCGTCGCGCTGACGGCGGACTGGTCGCGCGTCGGCGACCAGCTCTTCAACCCCACGGTCGCGGCGGACATCGCCGAGAAGCTGCCCGGCGGGCTGCTCAACACGCTGCAGTACACCGCGGGCGCGTTCGCCGTCGGCCTGCCGCTGGGCGCGCTGCTGGCGTTCATGAAGCTGTCGTCCGTGGCCCTCAACCGGTGGATCGCGACCGCGTACATCGAGTTCTTCCGCGGCATCCCCGCGCTGCTCGTCGTGCTGGCCGTGGGCTACGCGGTCCCCATCGCGTTCGGCGTCTCGATCCCCTCGGTGCTCGCCAAGGCGTCGATCGCGCTCGGCCTGGTCTCGGCCGCGTACATCGCCGAGACGCTGCGCGCCGGCATCGAGGCGGTGCCGCGCGGCCAGGTCGAGGCGGCCCGGTCCCTGGGCATGTCCCACTCCCGCACGATGCTCCAGGTCGTCCTGCCGCAGGCGTTCCGCATCGTGCTGCCGCCGCTGACCAACGAGATCATCCTGCTCACCAAGGACACCTCGCTGGTCTTCCTCGTCGGGCTCACCGTCGCCGAGTACGACCTGACGAAGATCGGCCGCGACGCCCTGAGCACCGCGGCCGGCGGCCTGACCGCGCTGTTCGTCGCCGGCGGCTGCTACCTGCTCATCACCCTGCCGCTCGGCGCGCTCACGCGCTGGCTCGAGCGGCGCACCGGCACGACGGGACGACGCGCATGACCACCCCCACGCCCGCCCCCGTCGTCCACGTCGAGGGGCTGCGCAAGTCCTTCGGCACGCACGAGGTGCTGCGCGGCATCGACCTGCGGATCGACGCCGGCGAGGTCGTGTGCCTCGTCGGCCCCTCCGGCTCCGGCAAGTCGACGCTGCTGCGGTGCGTGAACCTGCTCGAGCAGCCCACGGGCGGACGCGTCGAGGTGCTCGGCGTCGATGTCACCGACCCGGACGTCGACATCGACCGGGTGCGCACGCACGTCGGCATGGTCTTCCAGCAGTTCAACCTGTTCACGCACCGCACGGTGCTGGAGAACTGCACGATGGCCCAGCGCAGCGTGCTGCGACGCCCCCGCGCGCAGGCCGAGGAGGTCGCCCGGGCCAACCTCGCCCGCGTCGGGCTCGCCGACCGCGCGGACGCGATGCCGGGCCAGCTGTCCGGCGGCCAGCAGCAGCGCGTCGCCATCGCCCGGGCGCTGTCGATGGACCCGCAGCTCATGCTCTTCGACGAGCCGACGTCCGCGCTGGACCCCGAGCTCGTCGGCGACGTGCTGGGCGTCATGCGGGACCTCGCCGACGCGGGCATGACGATGCTCGTCGTCACGCACGAGATGGCCTTCGCCCGTGAGGTCGGCGACCGCGTCGTCTTCATGGACGGCGGCGTCGTCGTCGAGGAGGGCCCCGCCGACCAGGTCGTCGGCGCACCGCGCGAGGCCCGCACCCGGGAGTTCCTGCAGCGCGTGCTCGACCCGACCCACCGGCACCCGGACGCCTGACCCGAACGCCGGCGCCGCCCGGCCGGGCACCGGGAGCACCCGTCGTGCCCCGGTCCCGGCCGGCGGACCGCCCGCGCCCACTAGGGTCGTGGCCGATCCCGACCACCCCTGGAGCACACACCGCATGCGTGAGTTCACGTCCCCCGGCCCGACCGACCTCGACCCGGACGAGACGATCCCCGACCTGCTCGCCGCCCGGCTCGCCCGCGACCCGCAGGCGACGTTCGCCGAGCGGCCGACCACGCTGGGCGGTGCGTGGCAGCCGGTGACCGTCGCCACGTTCGCCGAGCAGGTCGCCGCCGTCGCGCGGGGCCTGGTCGCCTCGGGCGTCGAGGCGGGCGACCGTGTCGGGATCATGTCCCGCACCCGGTACGAGTGGACGCTGCTGGACTTCGCGATCTGGGCCGCGGGGGGTGTCGGCGTCCCCGTCTACGAGACGTCGTCCGCCGACCAGGTGCGCTGGATCGCCCAGGACACCGGCATGCGGCTGGTGGTCGTCGAGACCGCCCCGCACGCCGCCGTGCTGGCCCAGGTCCGCGACGACCTGCCGGAGCTGCGCGACGTGCTCGTGCTCGACGAGGGCGCCGTGACGACGCTGACGGAGCGCGGCGCGCAGGTCGACGCCGACGAGGTCGCCCGCCGGACCGCGGCCGTGCGCGGCGACGACCTCGCCACCGTCATCTACACCTCGGGCACCACCGGCCGCCCCAAGGGCGTCGAGATCACGCACCGCAACTTCGTGTCGCTCTCGCGCGCGGGCATCCACGGCCTCGCCGAGGTCTGCGCCGTGCCCGGCACGCGCACGCTGCTGTTCCTGCCGCTGGCCCACGTGTTCGCCCGGTTCATCCAGGTGCTGTGCGTGGCGTCGGGCACGGTCATCGGCCACACCCCTGACACGCGCAACCTGCTGCCCGACCTGGCGACGTTCCAGCCGACGTTCGTGCTCGTCGTGCCCCGCGTGTTCGAGAAGGTCTACAACTCCGCCGAGCAGAAGGCCGGCGCGGGCGCGAGGCTGCGGATCTTCCGGTGGGCGGCGAAGGTCGCGATCGCCTGGTCGCGCGCCCTCGACACCGAGACGGGTCCCTCCCCCGTGCTGCGGGTGCAGCACCAGCTCGCCGACCGCCTCGTGCACCGCAAGCTGCGGGCCGCGTTCGGCGGGCGCGCCCAGTGGGCGATCTCGGGCGGCGCCCCGCTCGGCGAGCGGCTCGGCCACTTCTACCGCGGCATCGGCCTGCGCGTCCTCGAGGGCTACGGCCTGACGGAGACCACCGCGCCCACCACGGTGAACATGCCGGGCCTGACGAAGGTCGGCACGGTCGGGCCCGCGTTCCCCGGCACGTCGGTGCGCGTCGACGACGACGGCCAGGTGTGGATCGCGGGGCCGCACGTGTTCCGCGGCTACCGCAACAACCCCGCCGCGACCGCCGAGGTCCTCGTCGACGGCTGGTTCCACACCGGCGACCTGGGCACGCTCGACGACGACGGGTACCTGCGCATCACCGGGCGCAGCAAGGAGATCATCGTCACCGCCGGCGGCAAGAACGTCGCGCCGGCCGTGCTCGAGGACCGCCTGCGCGGGCACCCGCTGGTCAGCCAGGTCGTCGTGGTCGGCGACCAGCGCCCGTTCATCGGCGCGCTCGTCACGCTGGACCCGGAGATGCTGCCCGGCTGGCTGCAGATGCACGGGCTGCCGGCGATGGACGTCGTCACCGCCAGCACGCACCCGCAGGTGCTGGAGGCCCTCGACCGGGCCGTCGACCGCGCCAACGAGGCCGTGTCGCGCGCCGAGTCCATCCGCAAGGTCCACGTGCTCACCACGGACTTCACCGAGGCGAACGGCTACCTCACGCCGTCGCTGAAGGTGAAGCGCGCGAAGGTGATCGCCGACTTCGCCGCGGACGTCGAGGCGCTGTACGGCACGCCCGGCGGCGAGTGAGCCGCACGCACGCCTGACGGGCGGTGCCGGGGCCCGCACCCCGGCACCGCCCGTCGTCGTGCGTCGCTGCGCCCGACCGGTGCGGGGGTCAGACGACCTGGCGCAGCCGCTTCTGGTCCGCGGACTGCGACGGCACCGCCTCGCTGGGCGTCGAGCCGTCCGCCCACCGCAGCACCGCACCGACCCCGTCGACCAGCTCCACGTCGCCGTCCTCCGCGAACGTCACGCCGGCGTCCTGCCCGATCGCGGCCCGCAGGAGCGCGATGTGCGCGGGGAACCGCCGTGCCTGCCCGTTGACGCCCATCGCCGCCAGGTCCTCCTCGTCGAGGCCCAGCTGCAGGGGTTCGGGACCGGCGACGAGCGTGCGCTCGTCGAGCGCGGAGAGCGCCTCGGTGCCCAGCACGAGCTCGGCGACCTGCCCGCGGCGCAGCACCTCGACGACGTCGTCGAGGGACGTCACGGCGCCCTCGCCCCGGCCCAGGCCCTCCCGGTAGCGGTCGAGCTCGGCGGCCCGGCGGCGGGACCGCTGCTCGGCCAGCGCGTGCGCGACGCGCTCGTCGAACGCGTCGCGGTGCACCCCCTCGCCGCGCCCGCCGCCGCTCACCTCGACGAGCCGCTCGGCCACGTGCTGCCCGACCGCGTCCTTGACGAGCGCGACGGCCCGCACGTCCCCCGTGAGCAGCACGAGGTCGGGCGTCTTGGTCCGCACGCGGGCGTCGACGGCCGCGGCGACGGCCTCGGCGTTGCGCTGCCAGGAGTCCTCGGCGCGCGTCTGGCCGCGCCGCGCCAGGCCGTCGCGGGTCTTGTGGACGTCGTCGTGCCCTCCTTCGACGCTCTCGGTCACCGACGGGCTGGCCTGCTCCTCGCCCGCCTCCACCCACGTGAGGTCCGCACCGGTGCGGTCCACCTCGACGAGCAGGTAGCACAGCGTCTCGTCGGCCGCGCGGACGGCACCGAGCAGGCTCGGCACGGGTCCGTGCACGCCCTGCGACCGCGCGGGCGGCTCGGCGAGGACCCGGTCGACCACGACCCCGTGGGCGTCGGCGACGACGACCCGGCCGTGCGCGGTCCGGCGGCCGTCCGGCACGGACAGGCGTTCGGCGATGTCGTCGAGCACCGCCGCGGGTGCGCCGTCGTGCTCCAGGCCGCGGCGCACGGCGCGCCACCGGTCCAGCAGCTCGGACTCCCCCGCCGCCTCGGCCGGCGACGCGTCGATGTGGACGGTCGTGAACGGCGCGGGGCGGCCGAGCAGGGGCTTGAGCCAGTGCAGGTGCATGGAGTCGTCTCCTCCGCAGTGCGGCGATCCCCGGCGACCGGCACCCGTCGGTCCGGCGGCGGCCGGGGCTGACGCTTCCTACCTTCGACCACACCTGCCCGGCGCGCCAGCGCGGGGAGGGCGAATCGGGTCAGTCCCCCTGCGCGTGGTCCTGCGCGATGGCCTCGTGGTGCCGGATCACCTCGGCGACGATGAACGCGAGGAACTTCTCCGCGAAGACCGGGTCGAGGTCGGCCTCCTGCGCGAGACGGCGCAGCCGGTCCACCTGGCGGGCCTCCCGCCCGGGGTCCGACGCGGGCAGCCCGATCTGCGCCTTCAGCACGCCGACCTGCTGCGTGGCCTTGAAACGCTCGGCGAGCAGGTGCACGAGCGCGGCGTCGATGTTGTCGATGCTCCCGCGCAGGCGGGCCAGCTCGGGCGGCGTCTGCCCGCTCACGCGCTCTTCTCGCGCGGCGTGCGCTTGTCGCGCGCGTCACGGGGGACGAGCGTGGGGTTGACGTTGTCGAGCACGACGTCCCGGGTGATGACGACACGGGCGACGTCGTCGCGCGACGGCACCTCGAACATCACCTGCTGGAGGACCTCCTCCATGATCGCCCGCAGCCCGCGCGCACCGGTGCCGCGCAGCAGGGCCTGGTCGGCGATCGCGGCGACGGCCTCGTCGTCGAACTCGAGCTCGACGCCGTCGATCTGGAACATCCGCTGGTACTGCTTGATGAGCGCGTTGCGCGGCTCGCTGAGGATCCGCACGAGCGCCGAGCGGTCCAGCGGGGAGACGGTGGTGATGACCGGGACGCGGCCGATGAACTCGGGGATCAGCCCGAACTTCAGCAGGTCCTCCGGCATGACCTCGCCGTAGACGTCCTTGTCGTCGGCCGAGTGCAGCGGTGCGCCGAACCCGATGCCGCGGCGACCGGCGCGCGAGGTGATGATCTCGTCGAGGCCCGCGAAGGCGCCCGCGACGATGAACAGCACGTTCGTCGTGTCGATCTGGATGAACTCCTGGTGCGGGTGCTTGCGCCCGCCCTGTGGGGGCACCGACGCGGTCGTCCCCTCGAGGATCTTCAGCAGCGCCTGCTGCACGCCCTCGCCGGAGACGTCGCGCGTGATCGACGGGTTCTCGCTCTTGCGGGCGATCTTGTCGACCTCGTCGATGTAGATGATGCCCGTCTCGGCCTTCTTGACGTCGTAGTCGGCGGCCTGGATGAGCTTGAGCAGGATGTTCTCGACGTCCTCGCCGACGTACCCCGCCTCGGTCAGCGCCGTGGCGTCCGCGATCGCGAACGGCACGTTGAGCATCTTCGCCAGGGTCTGCGCCAGGTACGTCTTGCCGCAGCCCGTGGGGCCGATCAGCAGGATGTTCGACTTGGCGATCTCGACGGCGTCCTCGCCCGCGCTCCGCCCGACCTCACCGGCCTGGATGCGCTTGTAGTGGTTGTACACCGCCACGGCCAGCGACCGCTTGGCCGGCTCCTGCCCGACGATGTACTGCTCGAGGAAGTCGAAGATCTCCTTCGGCTTGGGCAGCTCGACCATGCCGACCTCGGTGGCCTCGGCGAGCTCTTCCTCGATGATCTCGTTGCACAGCTCGATGCACTCGTCGCAGATGTAGACGCCCGGACCCGCGATGAGCTTCTTCACCTGCTTCTGGGACTTGCCGCAGAAGGAGCACTTGAGGAGGTCCGCGCCGTCCCCGATCCTCGCCACAGTGCGTCCCCTTCCGTCGTTCGCTCTCCGTCCTATCGGACGGCGCGGTGCGCTCGTGACCGGTCTCAGCCGGTCGTCCCCCCATTGCACACCACGGGGGGCCTGGTGTCAGCCGAACCCGGCGGGCAAGTCGCGGCGTGTCCGAACTGAGACGTCACGACCTGCCCGCCGACCGGCGGACGGTGGCACTGCTGGGTCAGATGCTGGGCGCGATCACCGTGGGGTGGGCACCCTTGCGGCTCTCGAGCACCTGGTCGACGATCCCGTAGTCCTTGGCCTGGGCCGCGGTGAGGATCTTGTCGCGCTCGATGTCCGTCTTCACCTGCTCGACGTCGCGCCCCGTGTGGTGCGCGAGCGCCGTCTCGAGCCACTCGCGGATGCGGATGAGCTCGTTCGCCTGGATCTCGATGTCGGAGGCCTGCGCGTAGCCGCCGCCCTCCATGGCGGGCTGGTGGATCAGCACGCGCGCGTTGGGCAGGGCCAGGCGCTTGCCCGGCTGGCCCGCGGCGAGCAGCACCGCGGCAGCCGACGCGGCCTGCCCGAGGCAGACCGTGGCGATCTCCGGCTTGATGTACTGCATCGTGTCGTAGATCGCCGTCAGCGCGGTGAACGACCCGCCGGGCGAGTTGATGTACAGCGTGATGTCACGGTCCGGGTCCGTGGACTCCAGGACCAGCAGCTGGGCCATGACGTCGTCGGCGGACGCGTCGTCGACCTGCACGCCGAGGAAGATGATGCGGTCCTCGAACAGCTTGGTGTAGGGGTCCTGGCGCTTGAACCCGTAGGCCGTGCGCTCCTCGAACTGCGGCAGGACGTAGCGGCCGGACGGCGACGCCGGGGCGGTGCCGCCCGCGAGACGCGCCGCGCGGGCCATGAACTGGTGCTCCATGCTCACGAAGGTCTCCTCGATCGATTCTTGTGCGTCAGCCGCGGGCCGTGCCGCCGCCGCCGGCGACCGAGTGCGCCGAGGTCACGACGTGGTCGATGAACCCGTACTCGAGGGCCTCGGGGGCCGTGAACCAGCGGTCGCGGTCCGAGTCGGCGTGGATCTGCTCCGACGTCTTGCCGGTCTGCTCCGCGATGAGGTCGGCGAGGACCTTCTTCATGTGCAGGATGAGCTGGGCGTTGATCCGCACGTCCGTCGCGGTGCCGCCGATGCCGCCCGAGGGCTGGTGCATCATGACCCGCGCGTGCGGCGTGGCGTACCGCTTGCCCTTGGCGCCCGACGAGAGCAGGAACTGCCCCATCGAGGCCGCCATGCCCATGGCGATGGTCGCCACGTCCGGCTTGATGTACTGCATCGTGTCGTAGATCGCCATGCCCGCGGTGATCGACCCGCCCGGCGAGTTGATGTACAGCCAGATGTCCTTGTCGGGGTCCTCGGCCGCGAGCAGCATCATCTGCGCGCAGATGGCGTTCGCGTTCTCGTCCCGCACCTCGGACCCGAGCCAGATGATGCGCTCGCGCAGCAGCCGGTTGTAGATGTGGTCGTTGAGGCCGAGGCCCGGGGACTCTGCCCGGGCGATGGCCGGCACCTGCTCGTTCACGAAGGCTCCCTCGTCCGACTCGTCCAGCTCGTCGCCGCCGCCCGGTGGCCGGTGCCGGTGGCACCCGCCACGCCCTGCGTCGGCGCGTTGCAGCGACCCTAACGCCCGCGACCGCCGACCCATGGCGCCGCCGCGGCCCGTTTCGCTGTCGGCGCACCCGCGATCACCCGTGCCGCCGCCCGTACGCCACGACGGCCCCGCACGCGGGTGGCGTGCGGGGCCGTCGGGTCGTGCGGTGCGGCGGGTGCCGCGGGGCGTGTCAGGCCTTGGCGTCGGCCGTGCTCTCCTCGGCGGCCTCGGCGGCCTCGGCGGCTGCCTCCTCGGCGGCGTCGGCGGCGTCGGCCGCGGCGTCCTCCTCGTCGGAGCCGATGTACTCGGAGAGGTCGACCTCGGCACCCGAGCCGTCGACGACCGTGACCTTGCGCAGCGCGACGGCCAGCGCCTTGGAGCGCGCGACCTCGCCGACCATCATCGGGATCTGGCCCTGCTGGTCGAGGGTCTGGATGAAGGTGTTCGGGTCCATGCCGTACTGGCGCGACGCGGACACGAGGTAGTCCAGCAGCTCGGGCTGGCTGACCTTGACCTCGAGGGCCTCGGCGAGCGTGTCGAGCAGGATCTGGTTGCGCAGCGCCGTGGTCGCCTCGCCGGTGACCTCGGTGCGGTGCTCGTCGTCCTCGAGGCGCCCCTCGGACTCGAGGTGACGGTGCACCTCGGCCTCGACGACGCCCGCGGGCACGGGGATCTCGGTGCCGCCGACGAGCGCCTCGAGCAGCGCGTCGCGGGCCTGGACGGCCTGGTTCGAGGCCTTGATCTTCGCGGCCTGCTCGCGCAGGTCGGCCTGGAGCTCCTCGATCGTGTCGAACTCGCTCGCGAGCTGCGCGAACTCGTCGTCGACCTCGGGCAGCTGGCGCTCCTTGACGGCGGTGGCGGTGACGGCGACCGACGCCTCCTCGCCCGCGCGCTCGCCGCCGGCCAGGGCCGTGGTGAACGTCGTGGACTCGCCGGCGGACAGCCCGGTGAGCGCCTCGTCGAGGCCCTCGAGCATGTTGCCGGAGCCGATCTGGTAGCTCACGCCCGCGACCTGGTCGACCTGCTCGTCGCCGATGGTGGCGGTGAGGTCGATCTGGACGAAGTCGCCCTCCTGCGCGGGGCGGTCGACGCCCACGAGGGAGCCGAACCGCTCGCGCAGCGCGTCGAGCCGGCCCTGCACGTCCTCGTCGCTGACCTCGACGTCGTCGACCGTGACGGTCAGGCCGTCCAGGTCGGGCAGCGTGACCTCGGGGCGCACCTCGACCTCGGCGGTGAAGTGCAGCTCGCCCTCCTCGCCCGCGGGCGCGGCGGTCAGGCCGGGGACCTTCGTGACCTGGACGTCGGGCTGGCCCATGGGACGCAGCTTGTTCTCGCGGACGGCCTCGGCGTAGAAGCCGGACAGGCCCTCGTTGACGGCGTGCTCGATGACGGCCGGGCGGCCCACCCGCTGGTCGATGATCCGCGGCGGGACCTTGCCCTTGCGGAAGCCGGGGACCGTCACCTGCTCCGCGATGTGCTGGTAGGCGTGCTCGATGCTCGGCTTGAGCTCGTCGTACGTCACCTCGACGGACAGCTTGACCTTGGTGGGCTCCAGGGTCTCGACGGCGCTCTTCACTTCGATGATCTCCCGCTGGTCTCTGCCGCGCGCCGGCGGTTCCGACGGGCTGGCACGGCTCTGGCTGGTGCACGCTGATGGGGCTGCGCGCAGCCGACGACGGCACGCACACGCGACCCTCGATGCTACGCCACAGGTCCGCGGAGCCGCCAAAGCGGGCGCGTCGACGCCCGACGCACGACCCGTGCCGGTAGGTGCCCTCGCGAGCACCCGCTACCCTGGTCCCCGGCGTCGGCCCAGGCCGACCGCCGCGCGGACGTAGCTCAATGGTAGAGCCCCAGTCTTCCAAACTGGCTACGCGGGTTCGATTCCCGTCGTCCGCTCCGAAAGAACGTTCCGCATCCACGACGGATCTGGTTCGGGAAGTGCCACAGCTTGCGAGTCTCAACTGACTCGCCACGTCTTCGCTGGCTCAGTCCGACGCGCGCGGTCGCGATCGGATCCGGCACTGTAGCCGCCGCGATGCCGTACGACGACGAGTTGGGGTCGCGTCTTCAGCATCGCCTCGATCGCTCGCAGAGACCTGAGTGGCCGCAGAGGCGACCGGCACGAGTACCTCGCAGACGACGACCGAGGCACGGACAGCCACCGCTGGTGGTTGCCGCGCACGTTCACCGCGATCGAGCGCAGCGCGTCCACAAACATCGATCGAAGGCGTCCCGTTGCGCGTCGACTGCGATCGCTACTGCGGCGGCTCCACGTCGGCGTCGTCGCCCAGCAGCGCCTCGCTGGGCACCTCCGAGGCAGGCACGCTTGAAGCGGGAACAGAGGGCTCGGGGAAACCCAGCCCGATCTCATCGAGCGCGCCGTGCAGAGCCCCAACCATCCGCGCCTTCGCGTCGGCGACTCCCTGGGCGTACGCAAGTTGGGCAGCGGCACCTGCCGCCCAACCTGCCTTGGCGTACTTGTCGAACCACTGCACGACCTCGTAGCCACCATGGTCGGCGTGGCGAACCCGAACGACCCAGTACGTCCCGCCGTATGTGCGGACTGTCCACCAGGACCCGTCGGCGGTGTAGGACCGGTACCCCTCGCGTGTGTCGCTCACTCGCCCACCCTGGCAGTCGCGCCGTGCGAGCGGACGCAGTCCGCGCAATTTCACCCTGACGGGAGTGCGGGCATCCGGGGCAACCGCGGATCTACGCCTGCGAGGCGCTCTCAAGCGCGTCGATGCGATCGCGACCCGCTTCAGACGCCCACGCTCCAACGGACCTGACTCGACCCGCCCACTCCTCGTGCACCCGACGCAGGGCGTCGACACCGGCGTACCGGGCCATCTGTCCCTCGTAGCACAGCAGTCCCATGTCCATCAGATGCAAGAGACCATCGTGCAGGTCGCGGATGTCGCGCTGCTCGACGTCGGCGGAGTATTCGTCGCTCGTGCGGTAGTTCGTCGAGCATCGCAGGTCGTACAAATAGTCAAAGAGCGTCGTCGGCCTCTCGTCCTGCGCAAGCCGAGCCCATCGGCCTGCCGGTAGCCGCTGGTACCGCGCTCCCTTGCGATTCCTGTTCCTGCCCAGCCACCGATCTCGTGCGGCCTCCAGACGATGCCGACGCGCGATGCGTAGCGAAGCCCAGACGTACTCACCCGCCGGGCGATCGGCTTCCATAGGGTTGAACACCGTCGGCTCACAAACCTTCGGGTCAAGCTCGCAGGACGCGACGTCGCTTGGGTTGCCCAGCAACGTGACGCGGAAGGCTCCAGGCGCGTGCCTCACGTGCGCACGGGCGAATGCCTCCTGCAGGCCAGCGTGCGTATCTCTTGGCGCGCCGCTGATCCGAGTGAATGCGCGGCCAGCGTTGAAGACCGCGTAGTAGGCCTGCACTGGGAGTGTCGGGAGCGTCGCGAGCCGCAACGCGTCGTCGTCGAACTGAGCTCCGACTCGAGCGGCAAGCTCGGTCTGCCACGCGATCCGTAGGAGCGTCGCTGCGTCGGCAGAGATGGGACGACGAGTCCGGCTCGGCCCGCTCATGACCTCCCCCGCGCCTACGGCCCGCGCCCCGCGAGCACCCGCACGGTCGGTGTCATAGGTCGCGATCCCAGTCACGATGTGGCTCCTGGACACCAGGCGCGCCGCGCCGTCGCCCAACGGGGGTGGCACACGAACAGAGACCACCACGCACCCTCCTCTCAGCTCACATAGTCGCAGCCAACGGCTTTGTGTGGACAGCATGAGCGTGTCGATGTGGCGGACTATCTCGCGAGTCACTGGAAGCGCAGGTCGGATGGCCTTCCGGAACCACCCTCCGAAGACCCGCCCAGAGGATCGCGCATCCCCGGGGCCGCCGGACGACGATGCGCACGCCAGCCCCGCCCTCACGCCCGGTCGCACCGCGCGATCTGCCCCGTCGGACGGTGTCCGCCGGCACGTCGCCGGCCCGACGCCTGGACGTCGCCCGCCCGTCCCCCTCCCCTGGTGGGCTGCGCGCGTGCGCGTCGCGATCGTCACCGAGTCCTTCCTCCCCCACGTCAACGGCGTCACCCACTCCGTGGTGCGGACCCTCGAGCACCTGCGGGCCGCCGGCCACGAGGCGCTCGTGCTGGCGCCGGGCGAGCCACCGTCGTCCGTGCACGGCGCACGCGTCGTGCCGCTGCGCTCGGTGCCGCTGCCCGGGTACGCGGAGGTCCGCGTCGCGGTGCCGTCGACCCGAACGGTCGCGCGCGAGCTCGCGGCGTTCGCCCCCGACGTCGTGCACCTGGCGTCGCCGTTCGCGACCGGACGCCCGGCCGTGCGGGCCGCCGCCACGCTGGACCTGCCGAGCGTGGCGGTCTACCAGACGGACGTCGCCGGCTTCGCGGGTCGGTACGGCCTGGGCGCGGCGACGGACGCCGCCTGGCGGTTCGTCCGGTCGATCCACGAGCAGGTCGACCTGACGCTCGCCCCGTCCCTGACGGCCGCCCGCGCGCTGGTGGACCACGACGTGCCGCGGGTCGCGCTGTGGCCGCGCGGCGTCGACACGCAGCGGTTCTCCCCGCACCACCGTGACGAGGCGTGGCGGCGGAGGGTCGCACCGGACGGCGCGGCCCTCGTCGGGTTCGTCGGTCGCCTGGCGGCCGAGAAGCAGGTGGCCGACCTGGCCGTGCTGCAGGGCGTGCCGGGCGTGCGCGTGGTCGTCGTCGGCGACGGCCCGCAGGGCCCCGACCTGCGGCGCGCCCTGCCGCGCGCGGTGTTCCTGGGCCAGGTCACCGGTGACGACCTGTCCCGGGTGGTCGCCAGCCTCGACGTCGCCGTGCAGACGGGCCCGCACGAGACGTTCTGCCAGTCCGCGCAGGAGGCGCTGGCGGCGGGGGTGCCGCTCGTGGCCGTCGGGGCGGGGGCCGTGGCCGAGCTGGTCGACCCGAGCCGCACGGGCTGGCTGTACCCGCCCGGCGACCTGGCGGCGCTGCGCGACGCGGTCGTCGACCTGGCGGGCGACGCGGCCAAGCGCCGCGCCATGGGGGCGGCCGGACGGCGGCAGGTCCAGGGCCGCACGTGGCAGGTCGTCGGTGAGCAGCTGCTCGCGCACTACGCGGCGGCGGTGACGGCGCACCGCGCGGCCGCCCGGGTCGGGTGAGCGCAGGGTGCACGTCGTCCACCTGACCAACGCGTACGCACCCGCGTCGGGAGGCGTGCGGACCATGGTGCACGCGCTCGGCGCCGGCTACGCGGCGCACGGCCACCGGCTCACGGCCGTGGTGCCCGCCGCGTCGCGCGGGACGGACCACGAGCCGTGGGGCGTGCGCGTGCGCCTGCCCGGCCCGCGCGTCCCCGGCACGGCCGGGTACCGGGCGCTGCTCGACGCCGCGGCCGTCCGGCGCACGCTCGACCGGCTCGCCCCCGACCGCGTGGAGGTCTCCGACCGGTTCACGCTGCGCCACGTCGGCGAGTGGGCGCGTGCGCGCGGCGTCCCGAGCGTGCTGTTCGCGCACGAGCGGCTCGACGGGCTCGCGCGCACCCTCGCGCACCTTCCCGCGTCGTCGGCCCGTGGCCTGGCCGACGTGGCGAACCGGCACTGGGCGGCGTCGTTCGACCGCGTCGTCGTCACGACCGCGTACGGCGGCGAGGAGCTCGACCGCATCGGCGTCCCCACGGTGCGCATCCCCCTCGGGGTCGACCTCGAGGTCTTCCACCCCGGCGCCCGCACCCGCGGGCCCGCCGGACCGGACGTCGTCCTCGCTCTGTGCAGCCGGCTGTCACCGGAGAAGTCGCCGCGCACGGCCCTCGACGCCCTCGCCCTGCTCCGCGCCGAGGGCGTCGACGCCCGGCTCGTCGTGCTGGGCGACGGCCCGGAGGCGTCCCGTCTGAGGCACCTGGCGGCGGACCTGCCCGTGACGTTCCTGGGCCACGTCGAGGACCGCCGCGCGGTCGCGCGCACCCTCGCCGACGCCGACGTGACGCTGGCCCCCGGACCGCTCGAGACCTTCGGGCTGGCGGCGGCGGAGTCGTTGGCGTGCGGCACGCCGGTGGTCGCCGCGCGGGGGTCGGCCGTGGCGGACCTGGCGGCGCAGGCGTCGGACCCCGGCGAGTTCGCCCGCCGCGCGATGGAGCTGGTGGGCGAGGGCGCCGGCGCGCGTGCCGCAGCACGCGCCCGCGCCGCGCGCCTGGGCTGGGCCGCCACGGTGCGCAGCCTGCTCAGCCTCCACGGTGCGCCGGTGGGTGACGCCCCGGCGATGTCCGGGTGACCCTGCCCCCTGGGTCGGGTGACCCGTTCCCTCGCCCGGCCGGGATCACCCGTCACCCACCCGTTCGCCGCTCGGGCGGCGCGGTGCGGACGCCGATGCGAGGGCATGAGGACCTGGACCGCCCACCGACGGACCCTGCTGGTCGCGGGTGCCGTGTGCCTCGCGCTCGTCCCGTCGGCGGCGCACGCCGAGCCCGCCCCGGTCGAGCGGACCTACCTGGTCACGGTCGACGCAGGATCGCAGGAAGAGGTCGTGGCGCGGCTGGAGCGGCTCGGGGCGGACCCGCAGCGGCAGTTCGACGAGGCGCTGGACGCCGTCGCCGTGCGGATGACCGCGGCGCAGGCCGCGGCGGCGGCGCAGCTGCCCGACGTCGGGACCGTCGCCGCGGACGCGACCTTCCGGGTGGCCGACACCCAGGCGGTGGACTCCGCGTGGGGGCTGGACCGGATCGACCAGCGCACGCTGCCGCTGGACCGGTCGTTCACCTACGACGCCCGGGCGGGTCTCGGGGTGCGCGTGTACGTCGTGGACACCGGGATCAGCCCGGACGCCGGGCTGGGCACCCGCCTCGTGGCGGGGTACTCCGCGATCGCGGACGGCCGCGGCACGACCGACTGCCACGGGCACGGCAGCCACGTGGCGGGCATCGTGGGCTCGACGCGCTGGGGCGTCGCCAAGGCGGCGACCCTGGTGCCGGTGCGCGTGCTCGGATGCACCGGGCAGGGGGCGACCACGGGCGTGGTGGCGGGCCTCGACTGGATCGCCAGCCACCACCCGGCCGGCACGCCCGGCGTGGTCAACATGTCGCTCGGCGGGCCGGCGTACGCAGCCGTCGACCAGGCGGTCGCCACGCTCGTCGCGCAGGGCCTCACCGTGGTCGTCGCCGCGGGCAACGCGAACGTGGACGCGTGCACCGTGTCGCCCGCGGCGGCGCCCTCGGCCCTGACGGTCGGCGCGACGGGCCAGGACGACGCACGCGCGTCGTTCTCGAACTTCGGCAGCTGCGTGGACCTGTTCGCCCCGGGCGTGCAGATCCCGTCGTCGTCGCCGACCAGCACGTCCGGCGCGGTCATGAGCGGGACGTCGCAGGCCTCGCCGCACGTGGCGGGCGCCGCGGCCCTGTACCTGGCGCAGGCGCCGTCCTCGACCCCGGCCCAGGTGCAGCTCGCGCTGCTCACGGCCGCGCAGCCCGTGGTCCGTGACGCCCGCTCGGCCTCGACCCTGCTGCTGCAGAGCGCCGTCTCCGCCTCGACCGCGCCGGTCACGGTGACCTCGACGGCCACGACCTCGTCGATCCGGCTGGCGTGGACGGCGGACGGGACCTTCTCGCGGTGGACCGTGCTCCGCCGCGTGGCCGGGACCAGCACGTGGCAGTCGAGCGTCGTGACCCGTCCGACCACGACGCTCTCCTCCCTCCCCGCCGGGACGGCGGTCGAGGTCGTGATCACCGGGATCGACGCGGTCGGGGTCACCGCGTCGACGACGCTGACCACGAGCACGGCCGCGGCCCCGAGCGCGCCCGGCCTGACCGCGAGCGCGACCCTGCGCTCGGCACGTCTGACCTGGACCGCCCCGACCGTCTCCGCCCCGCTCGTGACGGGGTACACGGTGCAGCGGTCCACCAACGGGACGACGTGGACGACGGCGGCCGCGACCACCACGGCGGTGACGAGCGCGACCGTCGCAGGGCTGGCTCCCGGGGCCCCGGTCTGGTTCCGGGTCTCGGCCGCCGCGGGCACGACGCCCGGTACGTGGTCGACGCCGCTGGCGGTGACGGCGGCGCCGGCACCCGGTGCGCCGACGGGCCTGGCGGTCACGGGCACGTCGGCCCGCACGGCCACCGTGTCCTGGGCGGCGCCGACGGTCTCGGCCGCGCACGTGCAGAAGTACGTCGTGCAGCGGAGCCTCGACGGGGTGACGTGGCGCTCCGTGCCGACGGCCACGCCCCTGGCGACGACGGCGACGCTGACGGCGCTGACGCCGGGCACCGAGCACCTCGTGCGTGTGGCCGCGTGGGGCGAGGGCGTCACCGGCGCCTGGACGACACCCGTGCGCGCGACGACCCTGCCGCTGCCGAGCCAGCCTCTGGCGGTCGCTGCCAGCGCGACCATGCTGACGTCGACGGTCACGTGGGAGCCGCCGGCCGAGACCGGCGCCACCACGGGGTACCGGGTCTCCTGGTCGACGAACGGGCTGAGCTGGCGCACGCTCGACGTGGCGGCGGACGCACGCACCACGACGCTGGCGGGGCTGCGGCCGGGCACGGCCTACCAGGTGCGGGTCGCGGCCCGGGCCGACGGTCTGCTCGGTCCGTGGAGCGACGTCACCACCGTGACGACCGTCGTCGCCCCGACGGCGCCGCGCACGCTGACGGCCACCGGCCGCACGACGACGAGCCTGACGCTGACGTGGGCGCCGCCGGCCACGGGAGCCACGTCGGTCACGGCGTACCGGGTGGAGCGGTCGACCGACGGCGTGACGTGGACGGCCACGACCGTGCCGCCGAGCACCACGCAGGTGACGCTGAGCGCCCTGCGTCGGGCGACGGCGTACCGGGTGCGCGTGTCGGCGGTGAGCCCTGAGGTCACCAGCCCGGCCGCCTCGTGGTCGGGCGCCACCAGCACGAGCTGACGCACCGCGGCCGCACCGGTCCCGCGCACCGGGGCCGGTGCGGTCGCGTGTCCGCATCGCCTCTTTACATCGTTAGAGAACGACCGCTACGGTCAGCGCGAGCCCGAGCACCGGGGCGACGTGCGCCGTCGTCCCCGCGGGCCCCCCTGCGTCCAGCGCTGCACCAGGAGACCCTCGTGAGCACCAGAACGACCCGTCGTGCCGGGCGCCTCGTCGCCCTGACCCTCGCCGCCGCACTCACGTGCACCGGCGCGGCCTCCGCGAGCGCCGGCCCGCCGAAGGCCCCCGCCCCACCGACCCCGACGTTCGCCGACGCGACCGTGCACGACCCGTCGGTGGTCGTCGCCGACGACGAGCTGTGGGTGTTCGGCTCGCACCTGCAGGTCGCGAAGACCGACGACCTCATGGCCTGGGAGCAGGTCGCGTCGGGCGTCTCGGCGGACAACCCGATCTTCGACGACGTGCTGACCGAGCTCGCCGAGACGTTCGCGTGGGCGCAGACCGACACGCTGTGGGCGGCGGACGTCATCCAGCTCGCCGACGGCAGGTTCTACATGTACTACAACGCCTGCAAGGGCGACTCGCCCCGGTCCGCGCTGGGCGTCGCCGTGGCCGACGACGTCGACGGCCCCTACGAGGACCTGGGGATCGTGCTGCGCTCGGGCATGTGGGACGAGACCAGCGAGGACGGCACCGTCTACGACGCGCGCGTGCACCCCAACGTCGTCGACCCGGACGTCTTCTACGACGCCGAGGGCGACCTGTGGATGGTCTACGGCTCGTACTCCGGCGGCATCTTCATCCTCGAGCTCGACCCGACGACGGGCCTGCCGCTGCCCGGCCAGGGCTACGGCGAGCACCTCGTGGGCGGCAACCACAGCCGCATCGAGGCGCCCAACGTCATGTACGACGAGGGCACCGGGTACTACTACCTGTTCCTGTCGTTCGGCGGCCTGGACGCCACGGGCGGCTACAACGTCCGCGTCGCGCGCTCGGAGAACCCCGACGGCCCGTACGTCGACGCCGAGGGCAACCTCATGAGCGACGTGAAGGCCGACCCGAGCCTGCCGCTGTTCGACGACGCGTCGATCGCGCCCTACGGCGTCAAGGTGATGGGCAGCTACGTGTTCCAGCGGGAGGTCGGCGACCCGGGCAGCGGCCCGGGCGTCGGGTACGTCTCCCCCGGGCACAACTCGACGTACGTCGACGAGGCCACGGGGAGGAAGTTCCTCGTCTTCCACACCCGGTTCCCCGAGCAGGGCGAGACGCACAACGTGCGGGTGCACGAGATGTTCCTGAACAGTGCGGGCTGGCCCGTCGTGGCGCCGTACCGGTACGCGGCTGACGGCTCCACGCCCGCACCGCTGGCCACGACCGCGTCGACGACGCGCCGGACGCAGGCACCTTCGACGAGGATCACGCGCGACGCCGCGGCCGGTCGGTACGCCCTGGTCGACCACGGCAAGGACATCAACACCACGGCCACGCGGGCCGTCACGGTCACGCTGGAGAAGAACGGCAAGGTCACCGGCGCGCTCACCGGTCGGTGGAGCCTGCAGGGCAAGAACCGCGCCCGCGTCGTGGCCGGCGGCCAGACGTACGACGGCGTGTTCACCCGCCAGTGGGAGCCCGACCGGCAGGCGTGGGTCGTGACGTTCACCGTCCAGTCGAGCGCGGGCGTGTCGCTGTGGGGCACGCGGGTCGACCCGATGTCGGCGAAGCAGGCCGTCGCCGCGGTGGTCGCGGACCTCGACCTCGGGGACACCTCGGCGGTCGTCGCCGACCTCGACCTGCCGACCGTCGGCACCAACGGCGTCACGATCGCGTGGGCGTCGGACGACCCGGCCGTCGTCTCGACGACCGGGGAGGTCACGCGCCCCGAGCACGGGGCGGGCGACGCGACCGTGACCCTCACCGCCACGATCACCAAGGACCGCCGCACCGCGACCGCGACGTTCACCGTCACGGTGCTGGAGCGGACCGCCGGCGGCACGATCGGGGCCTGGTCGTTCGAGGACGACCTCGCCGAGGCCACGGGCGCGCTGCCCGCGGCGACCGTCACCGGCAACCGCATCGACGCCGCCGGCGGCACCGTCACGTACGTCGACGGCGTGCGGGGCAGGGCCGTGCACCTCGACGGCGCCAGCGGCGTGCGCCTGCCCGACGGTCTGATCAGCGGTGCCACCTACTCGGTGGCGATGTGGCTGCGCCCCGACCAGCTCACGCAGTTCTCGTCCGCATTCTTCGGCGCGCGCGACGCGAACAGCTGGGTCAGCGTCGTCCCGTACGGCCACGACGGCGTCGGCGGCGACACCATGGTCTGGTCCGGCTCCACCTGGTACGACGCCGGTGCGGGCCGCCAGATCCCCGCCGGTGAGTGGAGCCACGTCGCGCTCACGGTCGACTCGGGCGACGTCACGGTCTACCTCGACGGCGTCGAGGCCTTCACCGGCACCGGTTTCCCCGACGTGTTCACCACGACGACGGGCTCCTTCGCCCTCGGCGTGAACTGGTGGGACGCCCCGTTCGCAGGCGACGTCGACGAGCTCTCGGTGCACGGCTCGGCCCTCACGGCCGACGAGGTCGCCGCCCTCGCGACCCGCTGACCACCCCGACGGGCCGCGCCTCCCGGAGGCGCGGCCCGTCGCTGGCGCAGATGCCCTACGTGTCGTACCCGAGCCCGTCCCAGGGCGCGTAGTACGCGATGAAGTCGCCCGGCGCGACGGTGACGACGTCCGTACCGTCGTCGTACCGGCCGACCTCCCACCCGAAGGTCACACCGTCGACGACGCGGGTGAACGGCTCGACCTCGACGGGCTCCAGCACGTAGTCACCCAGCCCTGCGAGCCGCGCCGCGACGAGCCGCTCCGCACCCGCCGGTCCCGCCTGGCCCGGTGGCAGCCCGTCCGCGCGCTGCACCTCGTCGACCAGCACCTCGTCGAAGGTGCCGTCGGCGTGCCACAGGAACAGACCGACGTACGAGGCGCCATCAGGCGCGGGGTCGAAGAACTCCTCGCTGAGGAAGAACCTGCGCCCGTCCTCGGCAGTGCCCGCGTACGGCACGTGGTAGTCGTCGGGGACGATCGTGAAGCGCGCGGGCGGTCCGGGCGCGACCTGGCGCACCGGGACCCGCTGCCTGCGCCAGCGCGCGAAGACGTTCATGACCGGAACGTAGCGAGGACCGGGGACACAGGGCTGCCCACGCCTCGGCGAGGCGTAGCCCGCGAGCCCGCGGCACCGCGATACTCACGCCCATGACGCAGCCGATGCCTGCCGGGCCCGTGCCCACCCCCGTGAAGCCGCAGGTGCCCCTGACGGTCCCGAGCCCCGCCGACCGGGCCGCGCTCGTCGCCGTCTGGGCGCTGCCGCTGCTCGCCGTCGCGGTCAAGCTGACCGTGCCCGGCTGGATCGTCGTCATCATCATCCTGTGGTCGCCGGTGATCCTGGCCGTCCTCGCGGCCGGCATCGTCACGTTCGCCTCGACGTTCCGTCGCCGCAGCCGCGTCCGCGCGGCGCTCGGCACCGTCCCACCCGTCTACCACGTGCTCGCCTGGGTGTGGGGTGCGGTGTTCGTCGTCGCCGCAGCCGTGGTCGCGGACGGCGGCGACGTCGGCGGCTGGTCGTCTCCGCTGCTGAAGATCACGGGCCTCGTCGAGCCCGACTGGTACGACGCCTTCGCCGGCCCGGTCCTCACGGCGTGCATGGTCGCGGCCGTCGGCATCCCCGTCGCGACCTGGATCCTGCGCATCCGCCACCGCCCCCGCACGGCCGCACTCCCGCAGGCGTGAACGTGCAGCTCAGCCGCTGAGCGCGCACGGGGGCGCCATGTGGCGGCACCACGTCGGGGTGGCGGGATTCGAACCCACGACCTTCCGCTCCCAAAGCGGACGCGCTACCAACCTGCGCCACACCCCGCGGACCGTCGGGCGGTTGCCCGGCAGACCGCGACCACCCTACCGGCGCCGGCGCCGGGGCCCGGCGCCGGTAGGGGCGGGCCCGCGGGCCTGCGGCTCAGCCGGCGGCGCGGCGCAGGAGGTCGACGAGCCGCTCCTCGACGGCCGGGGTGATCTCGGTCAGGGCGAACCCGGTGGGCCACATCGGACCGTCGTCGAGCGTGGCGACGTCGTTGAAGCCGAGGGTCGCGTAGCGGGCCGTGAACTTGTCGGCGCCCTGGAAGAAGCACAGGACCTTGTCGCCCCGGGCGTACGCGGGCATGCCGTACCAGGTGCGGGGGGCGAGCTCCGGGGCGTGCGTGCGCACGAGGGTGTGGACGCGCTCGGCCAGCACACGGTCCGCGTCGGGCATCTCGGCGATCTTCGCGAGCACCTCGGCCTCCTGCTCGGCGGCCTTCGCGGCCTTCCCGCCGCGCCGCGCCTGGGCGCGCACCTCGGCGGCGCGCTCCTTCATGGCGGCCCGCTCCTGCGCGGTGAAGCCCTCGGCGGTGGCGTCGGTCGTCGTGGTCCTGGCCATGGCTGTCCCCTGTCGTCGTCGGTCCTGCCGAGCGTAGGGACGGGTGCGCGGAGGCGGCTTCTCGGAAACTGACGGATGCCGCCCGGGCGCCCGTGGTGACGTCGGTCACACCGGGGACGGGTGTCCTCCCCGTGAGCCACGCCGGCGTGATGGGGTGGTGGCCGTGACGACGACGTTCCTCCAGGCGGGCGACCGCGTGCTCCTGACCGGCGACTCCATCACCGACTGGGGGCGCGACCGCGACCAGCCCGACAGCCCGTGGGCGCTGGGGCACGGGTACGCCGGCATCGTGGCGGCCCTCGCCGGGGCGCGGCGGCCGGACCTCGGCCTGACGTTCCACAACCGCGGCATCGGCGGCGACACCACGCGGATGCTGCGCGAGCGGTGGGAGCAGGACGCGCTGGCGCTCGAGCCGACCGTGGTGTCCGTGCTCGTCGGGATCAACGACACGTGGCGCCGGTACGACGGAGGCACGGTGACGGGCGTCGAGGAGTACGAGGAGCACTACCGGGCGATCCTCGACGCCACGCGCGAGCGGCTGGGCGCCCGCCTCGTGCTGGTCGAGCCGTTCGTGCTGCCCGTCCTGCCCGGGCAGGAGGCGTGGCGCGAGGACCTGGACCCGCGCATCCACGTGGTGCGGCGCCTGGCGGTGGAGCACGGTGCCGTGCTGGTGCCCGCGGACGGCCTGTTCGCCGCGGCCGCGACCCGCGCTCCCGCGGACCGGTGGGCCTTCGACGGCGTGCACCCCACGCCCGCGGGGCACGGGCTGCTGGCCGAGGCGTGGCTGGGCGCCGTCGGGCTCGCCGCACCGCGCTGACCTGCGACGTCACCGGCCGGTGGTGTCATCGGCACTGAGACGGCAGACATCACCCCGCGCCAGCCGATACGTCTCAGCGGGATGCTTCAGATCGGCGCACGCCCGGCCGATCCCCTCGGTACGCTCGCGCGGCGCACGGCCCGCGGCGGGACCCGCGGAGACCACCATGAGCACCACGACGAGCGCGCCGACGGAGCCGATCTGCCCGGCCCCGGACGTGCCCGCCGTGCTGCGCGGCACCGACCGGGCCACCGGCACCACCGGCACGTGGCACCTGCGGGCCGTGCCGACGGACGGCGCCACGTGCAGCTGGGTCGTCGAGCACGTGGGCGGCCACATCATGTCCGAGGCCGTGTGGATGCAGACGCACCGCGACGTCGACGTGGTCGACCAGGCGCACGTCCTGGCCCTGCTCGCCCGCGTCGACCCCTGCTGCTGAGCCGACCGGCGCCCGGCCGAGCCGTCAGACGGGCCCGCCGGCCGTGTGGTCCCACGCGCGCGGCGTGAACTCGGGCCGGTTGCGCGCGTAGTCCTCGCGGAAGACCGGCGAGGAGATGAGCATGTCGGCCGTCGCGGCGTTGCACGCCATCGGCACGTTCCACAGCGCACCCAGGCGCAGCAGGGCCTTGACGTCGGGGTCGTGCGGCTGGGCCTCGAGCGGGTCCCAGAAGAAGATCAGCATGTCGATCTCGCCCTCGGCGATCTTCGCGCCGATCTGCTGGTCGCCGCCGACCGGCCCGGACAGCAGGCGGTGGACCTCCAGGCCCAGCTCGTAGGCCAGGATCGTCCCGGTCGTACCGGTCGCCCACAGCCGGTGGTGGGACAGGGTGCCGCGGTTGAACTCCGCCCAGCGGACCAGGTCCACCTTCTTGTTGTCGTGCGCGACCAGCGCGATGGAGTGTCGGATCGCATGCATGGGGGACCCCTTTGCCGTCGGCCCCTGCCCTCGCATCGTAGGCGCCGGGCAGGTCCGCCGACCGGGTGACGTCTGCCGTGTCCACGGACGGCGGGCATCTTTGCGGCCCCCCGCGCGTTGGCGGTAGCGTCGGCCGACGACGAGTCGACCGTGGCCCCGCCGGGCCGGTCCCGGCGGGCAGCACGCCCGTCGACGAGGAGGAGGGGGCGCGAGCGATGCAGCGCACGTCCCCCCTGCCCGTCGTCACCGGCACCCTCGTGCCGTCGCAGGCCGCGGCCCGTGCCGCCGTCTGCTGCTGTCGCTGTCCGTAGAGCGCTGGCCGTCCCTCCGTGCGAGGGTGGCGGGGCCCCTCCGGGCTCCCGCCGGACCCGTCCCAGCGCTCGCCCCGCGGCGACGCTCCCCCGGCGCGCCGCCCACCCCGGCCGGCGCCCGTCGCCGGCCCACGCCCCGCCCGTGCACCCGCGACGAAGGACGAGAAGACCCATGGCCCGCATCTACGACGACGCCACCGCGCTGATCGGCAACACCCCGCTGGTCCGCATCAACAAGATCACCGACGGCGCGCCGGCGACCGTCGTCGGCAAGCTGGAGTTCTACAACCCGGCCAGCTCGGTCAAGGACCGCATCGGCGTCGCGATCATCGACGCGGCCGAGCGCTCGGGCGCCCTGGCCCCCGGCGGCACGATCGTCGAGGCCACCAGCGGCAACACCGGCATCGCGCTGGCGTTCGTGGGCGCGGCCCGCGGGTACGACGTCGTGCTGACGATGCCGGAGACCATGTCGAAGGAGCGCCGCGCGCTGCTGCGGGCCTTCGGGGCCGAGCTCATCCTCACCCCGGGCTCCGAGGGCATGAAGGGCGCGGTCAACCGCGCCAACGAGGTCGTCGCCGAGCGCCCGGGCGCGATCCTGGCCCGCCAGTTCGCCAACGAGGCCAACCCGGCGATCCACCGCGCCACCACGGCCGAGGAGATCTGGGCCGACACGGACGGCGAGGTCGACATCCTCGTCGCCGGCATCGGCACCGGCGGCACCATCACGGGCGTCGGCGGGCTGCTCAAGGAGCGCAAGCACGGTGTGAAGATCGTCGGCGTCGAGCCCGCCGAGTCCCCGATCCTCAACGGCGGCCAGCCCGGCCCGCACAAGATCCAGGGCATCGGCGCGAACTTCGTGCCCGAGATCCTCGACACGACGGTGTATGACGAGATCATCGACGTCGACGCCGAGACGGCCGTCTCCGTGGCCCGCCGCGCAGCCCGCGAGGAGGGTCTGCTCGTCGGCATCTCGTCCGGCGCCGCCCTGCACGCCGCGACGCAGCTGGCGCACCGCCCGGAGAACGCGGGCAAGCTGATCGTCGTCATCATCCCGTCGTTCGGCGAGCGGTACCTCAGCTCGGTGCTCTACGCCGACCTGCTCGACTGACACCGCGCCCGCCGCGGGCCGCGCACCCCCGGGGTGCCGCACCCGCGGCGGGCGTCGCACGTCGACCGGCCCCCCCGGGCCGGCCACCCCGACGACACCCCGGAGCACCATGCGCCCGCTCGCCGCCTTCCTCCGCACGCTGCGCGAGGACCTCGAGGCCGCCCACCGCCACGACCCGGCGGCCCGGTCGCTGCTCGAGGTGGCCCTCGGCTACCCGGGCGTGCACGCGATCTGGGTGTACCGCCTCGCGCACCACATGTGGCAGGTGCCGCCCCTGCGGCTGGCCGCGCGCCTGGTGTCCCAGCTGGCCCGCGCCGCGACGGGCGTGGAGATCCACCCCGGCGCGCGTCTCGGCCGGCGGCTGTTCATCGACCACGGCATGGGCGTCGTGGTGGGCGAGACCGCCGAGGTGGGCGACGACGTCGTGCTGTTCCACGGCGCGACCCTCGGCGGCCGGTCGATGCGCCGCGGCAAGCGGCACCCCACGCTCGGCGACCGCGTGGTCGTGGGCGCCGGGGCGAAGATCCTCGGCCCGGTCTGGGTGGGCAACGACGCGCAGGTCGGCGCCAACGCGGTCGTCATCGCGGACGTCCCGGCCGGGGCCGTCGCGGTGGGCGTGCCCGCGAAGATCCGCACGCGGCCCGTCGAGGCACCGTTCGACGCCGAGGTCGACGACCCGGCGATCTACATCTGAGCGGACCACCCCACCACCGCGCACCCCGCGACGCGGTGGAACGGGCTCCGGCGACCCCGGTTGTTCTAGTTGTTGGCTAACAACTAGAGTGCTGCCATGCTGCTGCGCGTCGACCCCTCCGCGGACGAGCCGCTCTACGCCCAGCTCGCCACCCAGGTGCGCCGCGCCGTGGCGCGCGGCGAGGTCGCGGCCGGGGAGCGGCTGCCCTCGGCCCGTGAGGTCGCCGCCGCGCTCGAGATCAACCTGCACACGGTGCTGCACGCGTACCAGGACCTGCGCGACGAGGGCCTGGTCGAGCTGCGGCGCGGGCGCGGGGCCGTCGTCACCGGGCACGAGGCGCCCGACCTGACCGAGCTCCACGACGCCGTCGCCGCGCTGGCCGCCGTCGCCCGGCGCCTGCACGTCGCGCCCCCCACCGTCACCACCCTCGTCCAGGAGGCCCTGCGATGACCACGCCCGTCACCACCCGCCCGCCGATCCCCCACCGGGTCGCGTCCACGCTCTTCGCGCTCGCCCTCCCCCTGGCCGTGGTCGGCGCGGGCCTGCTGCTCACGTGGTCCTGGGCGCACGAGCTGCCCGACCCCGTGGCCATGCACTGGGGCGCCGACGGCGCGGCCGACGGGTTCGGCAGCGTGACGTCCCAGCTCGTCGTGCTGGCGGTGACCGTCACCCTGCTGTCCGCGGCCGCGTGGGCGCTCGCGTTCTGGCTGGGCCGCGACGCGTCCACCCGACGCCTGGCCACCGGCACGTCGCTCGGCCTGGCCCTGTTCCTCACCGTGCTCGTGGTGGGCGGGCTGGCCGCCCAGCGCGGCCTCGACGACGCGGCGGACGTCGGCCCCCTGGGCGGCACGATCGGGCTGGCCGTCGGCGCGGGGCTCGTCGCGGGCGCCCTCGTGGCGTTCGCCCAGCCCGGCGACCCCGCACGCCCCGCGACGGGTGCGGTGCCCTCCGACGCGGAGCGGCTGCCGCTCGGGCCCGGCGAGCGCGCCGCATGGACGCGCACGGCCACGGGGTCAGCGGCCGTCGCGATCGGCGGCGGCGCGACCGCCGTGGTCGCAGGGCTCGCGCTCGCGCTGGACCTGCCCGGCCTCTGGCTGCTGGTGCTGGCGCTCGGTGCGCTCCTGGCCGCCACCGCCGTGTTCCGCGTGCGTGTCGACGGCACCGGGCTGACCGTGCGCTCCGCGCTCGGGTGGCCACGCCTGCACGTGCCGGCGGACGAGGTCGTGGCGGCCCGCACCGCCCGGGTGCGTCCGCTCGGCGACTTCGGCGGCTGGGGCTACCGCGTCGGCGCGGGCGGCCGCACCGGCGTGGTGCTGCGCTCCGGCGGGGCGTTGGAGGTCGAGCGGACCGGCGGGCGGGTCGTCGTCGTCACCGTCGACGACGCCGGGACGGCCGCGGCCCTGCTCAACACCCTCGCCGACCGCGACCGCGGGCGTACCGACCGGTAGCCTGGCCGCGCCGCGGGGTCGCGGCACGTCGACGGCGACGAGAGGGGCTCACGTGCGGCTCGGCTACCACACCGGCTACTGGTCGGCGGGTCCCCCGCCCGGGGCGCAGGAGGCGGTCCGCGCGGCGGACGACCTCGGCGTCGACTCCGTCTGGACGGCCGAGGCCTACGGCTCGGACGCCTTCACCCCGCTCGCATGGTGGGGCGCCACGACGCAGAAGGTCCGGCTGGGCACGGCGATCGCCCAGATGGCGGCCCGCACGCCCACGTCGACGGCGATGGCCGCCCTCACCCTCGACCACCTCTCCGGCGGGCGGTTCACGCTCGGCCTCGGGGCGTCGGGTCCGCAGGTCGTCGAGGGCTGGTACGGCCAGCCGTGGGGGCGCCCGCTGGCCCGCACGCGCGAGTTCGTCGCGGTCGTGCGCCAGGTGCTCGCGCGGGAGGCGCCCGTGCGGTTCGACGGCGAGTTCTACCGGCTGCCGCTGCCGCCCGAGGAGGGGTCGGGGCTCGGCAAGGCCCTGCGCCCGACCGTGCACCCGCTGCGCGCCGACCTGCCGATCCACCTGGCGGCGGAGGGGCCGCGCAACGTGGCGCTGTCGGCCGAGATCGCCGACGGCTGGCTGCCGCTGTTCTACTCCCCGCGCACCGACGCCGAGCACCGGCAGCTGCTGGCCGACGGGTTCGCACGCCGCGCGCCCGGGCTGCGCGCGCCCGAGGAGTTCGAGGTCACCGCGACGGTGCCGGTCGTGCTGGCCGACGGGGTCGAGCAGGCCGCCGACCAGGTGCGGCCGTTCGTCGCGCTGTACGCCGGGGGCATGGGGGCCAAGGGGGCCAACTTCCACCGCGCCGTGCTCGACCGGCTCGGCTACGGCGAGGCGTGCGACGAGATCCAGGCGCACTACCTGGCCGGCGACCGCGCCCGCGCGGCGGCCGCGGTCCCGACGGAGCTGGTGCAGGAGGTCGCCCTCGTCGGCACGGCCGCCGACGTCCGGGCCCGGCTGGAGGCGTGGCGGGCCACGGCGGTCACGACGATGCTCGTGCAGTGCGACCCACGGTCGCTGCCCGAGGTGGCTGGCCTCTGGGCGGAGGTCTTCCCGCGGGACGTCGCACCCCGCGGCTGACCGCGCAGCGTCGGCACGCCCCTGCGGCGCGCCACCGGGTGGACCTGCGTCCATCTGGTGGCGCGCCGTTGCCGTGCCGCGCCCACGTCGCCTACGCTGACCACCAGATGAACGGTGACTCTCACATGCTGAGATGGCACCCCGACCGGAGGAGGCCCGCATGA